>CAZIUO010000004.1:48885-59155 GCA_964542575.1 uncultured Muribaculaceae bacterium | reverse complement strand
TGCTTCCGCGACGAGGACCTGCGCGCCGACCGCCAGCCCGAGTTCACCCAGATCGACTGCGAGATGAGCTTTGTGGAGCAGGAGGATGTGCTCAACACCTTCGAGGGGATGATGCGCACCCTGTTCAAGAATGTCCTGGGCGTGGAAATCGCCCCCAAGCTGCCCCGCATCACCTGGTATGAGGCGATGGACCGCTACGGCAGCGACAAGCCCGACATCCGCTTCGGGATGGAAATCCACGACATAACCTCCCTGGTGCAGGGCCACGGCTTCTCCGTGTTCGACGGAGTGGAGTATGTGGGCGCCATCGCGGTACCCGGGGCCGCCGGCTACACCCGCAAGCAGACCGACGAGCTCACCGAGTGGGTCAAACGCCCGCAGGTCGGCGCCAAGGGTCTGGTATACATCAAGCTCAACGAAGACGGCAGCATCAAGTCGTCTGTCGATAAATTCTACACTGCAGAGCAGCTGCAGGCCGTTGCCGATGCAATGGGCGCCTCCAAGGGCGACCTGCTGCTGGTGCTCTGCGGGCAGCGCCGCAAGACCCAGACAATGCTGGGCGTGCTCCGCATAGAGATGGGCAGCCGCCTGGGCCTGCGCAATCCGAGCGATTTCGCACCCCTCTGGGTTGTGGACTTCCCTCTGCTGGAGTGGAGCGAGGAGGACGGCCGCTTCTACGCGATGCACCACCCCTTCACCGCCCCCAAGCCGGAGCATCTGGAGCTCTTCTACAGCGACAAGAAGGAGGACCTGGAGCGCGTCTGCGCCAACGCATACGACTTTGTGCTCAACGGCACCGAGCTGGGCGGCGGCAGCATCCGCATTCACAATTCTGACGTGCAGCAGCGTATGTTCGAGGTGCTGGGCATCAGCAAGGAGGACGCCGAATACAAGTTCGGCTTCATAATCAACGCCTTCAAGTTCGGCGCCCCGCCTCACGGAGGCCTCGCGTTCGGCTTCGACCGCGTCTGCGCCCTCTTCGGCGGGCAGGAGAGCATCCGCGACTTCATCGCCTTCCCCAAGAACAATATGGGCCGCGATATGATGATAGACGCCCCCAGCCAGATAGACGCCGTACAAATGGACGAACTCTTCCTCAAGAGCACCGCTCCCGTCAAGGAATAGCCTATGCAGCAGGAGATAGAGCAGATACTCTCGCAGGTGGTGCACCCCGCAGAAGGGCGCGACATAGTCTCGCTGGGGATGGTGGAGAACATCCACTCCAGCGAGACCACCATCAAGTTCAACCTGGTGTTCCCGCGCAAGGACCCCCTGGCCGCCAGCATCAAGGAGGCGTGCCGCGAGGCCCTCGCAGCCCGCTTCCCCGGCTATAAAATCTCCATCCTGGAGCTTGTGCGCGCCGGCAAGAGCGCCAAGGCGCTGACCCCCGACCCCGACACGGAGAACCTCTCGCAGGTGGGCAGCATCATTGCTGTGGCCAGCGGCAAGGGGGGCGTGGGCAAATCTATGGTGGCGGTGAACCTGGCCATAACCCTCGCCCGCAAGGGCTACAAGGTGGGGGTGGCCGACGCCGACATCTACGGCCCCTCCATTCCCAAGATGACCGGCACCGAGAGCGTGCAGCCCGAGGCGGAGATCGACGGCGAGAAGCAGCTGCTCATTCCCGTGGAAAAGTACGGGGTCAAATGGATGTCCATCGGCTACTTTGCCGCTCCAAGCCAGGCGCTGGTGTGGCGCGGCCCGATGGCCTCCAACGCCCTGCGGCAGATGATTCTGCAGGTCAAGTGGGGCGAGCTGGACTTTCTGCTGATAGATATGCCCCCCGGCACCGGCGACATCCAGATTTCCCTGGTCAACGACATCCCGCTGGACGGGGTGTTCGTGGTCACGACCCCGCAGAAGGTGGCCCTCGCCGACGTGGAGAAGAGCATCGATATGTTCCTCAACCCCAAAATCGGCAAGCACATCTTTGGCATAATAGAGAATATGTCCTGGTTTACCCCGGCCGAGCTGCCCGACCATAAATATTACATATTCGGGCAGGGCGGGGCGCAGACCCTGGCAGAGAAATACAACCTGCCGCTGATTGCGCAGATTCCCATTGTGGAGAGCATCTGCGCCGACAGCGACTCGGGCAGCCCCGCCGCCCTGCACGACGGAGCGGTCTTTGACGCGCTGAGCAATATTTTCTAACGGAATTTTTTTGCAATAACGGGAAATACTTCTATCTTTGCCCCGCTAAAGCACTGAGATATGGTGTAATGGTAGCACAAAAGATTCTGGCTCTTTCGGTTCGGGTTCGAGTCCTGATATCTCAACCAAGCAAAAGCCCCGCGAAAAATTCGCGGGGTTTTTTATTTCTGTTCGGGGAAAATCGCGTTTGTGAGCTCTATGAATTCGTCCACCGAGAGCTGCTCGGGGCGCTGCCCCGCAAACTTCTCCGGCAGAGAGGCGCACAGCGGCCGCAGCGAATTGCGCAGAGTCTTGCGCCGCTGCCCGAAGGCCGTCTTCACCACCTGTCGCAGCTGCATCTCGTCGCAGCCGAGGCTCTTGCGGCTGCCGCGCCGCATCCTTATCACCGCCGACTTGACCTTGGGCGGCGGGATAAACTCCCCTTCGTCAACGGTAAAGAGGTATTCGATGTCATACCAGGCCTGCAGCAGCACCGAGAGGATTCCATAATTCTTGCTGCCCGGGCCGCTGGCGAGCCGCTGCGCCACCTCGCGCTGCAGCATCCCCACCACCTGCGGCACATCGTCCTTATAGTCCAGAATCTTGAAGAATATCTGCGAGGAGATGTTGTAGGGGAAATTGCCGATTACGCAGAACTCCCCCTCGGGGAATATTTTGCGCAGGTCGCTCTTGAGAAAGTCGGCCTCGTAGAGACGGGGCATTATTTCGGGCAGATTCTCCCGCAGATAGGCGATGGATTCGCCGTCTATCTCGATGCCCTTCACCAGCAGATCTTCGCGTGCGAGCAGGTGCCGCGTGAGGGCTCCCGTGCCGCAGCCGACCTCCAGCACCCCCAGCCTGCCGCCGCCGTCATTTATCAGCGCACCGGCAATCCGCCGCGCGATGGCCTCGTTGGCAAGGAAGTGCTGTCCCAGACTTTTTTTTGGCTTAACTCTCATAATGCGGGTGCAAAGATAGTGGTTTTTTAGTTACATTTGTCTCTGTATGGCAGCGGCGAAGAATACATCACCTATGATGCAGCAATACTACGAGATCAAATCGCAGTATCCGGGCTGCATTCTTTTTTACCGTGTCGGCGACTTCTACGAGACTTTTGCCGACGACGCGGTGGTTGTGAGCAAGGTGCTGGGGCTTGTGCTGACCCGCAAGAGCGCCGGCGCAGGGCAGTTCACCAACCTTGCCGGGGTGCCGCACCACGCCATAGACCTCTACCTGCCCAAACTGGTGGCGGCGGGCTACAAAGTGGCCGTCTGCGACCAGCTGGAGGACCCCAAGCTCACCAAGAAACTGGTCAAGCGCGGCGTCACCGAGCTGGTGACCCCCGGGGTCAACTACAACGAATCGCTGCTGGATGCGGGCACCAACAACTGGCTCTGCGCCCTCTGTTTCGAGAAGGATAAGGCGGGGGCCGCCTTTCTGGACATCTCCACCGGCACATTCCGCGCCGCGCAGGGCACGCTGGACTTCGTGGACCTGCTGCTCGCCGACTACGCCCCCAAGGAAATCCTGCTGCAGAAGGGGTATGAAGAGGGCTTCCGCACCCGTTTCAAAGACCGCACCTACGTCACCGCCTTGGAGAGCTGGGCATTCGTATATCACACCGCCTACCGCTCCCTCACCGGCCGCTTCGGCACCGACACCCTCAAGGGCTTCGGCATAGAGGATATGCCGCTGGCCATCACCGCCGCCGGCGCTGTGCTGGCCTATCTGGACCTCACCGAGCACAAGGACATCTCCCACATCCGCTCCATCAGCCGCATAGACCGCGGCAGCTTTATGTGGATAGACCGCTTCACAATGCGGTCGCTGGAGATTCTGCGCCCAATGACCCCCGACGGCAAGGCGCTGATAGACATTCTGGACTGCTGCAAGAGCCCTATGGGGTCGCGCCGAATGAGGGAGTGGATTGCGATGCCGCTCAAGGACATCGCCGCCATAAAGCGCCGCGCCGACGCCGTGGAGGCCCTCTACAATAATGACGAACTGCGAGGCTCCATTCAGGATGCCATAGCGCAGGTGGGCGACCTGGAGCGCATAGTCTCCCGCGCCGCCGCCGGCAAGATTCTGCCGCGCGAGGTGCTGCAGCTGGGCCGCGGGCAGCAGAAAATATCGGAAATCATTGAGAGCAGCCGCGCCCTGGAGCCGCTGCGGGGCATCACCGACAATCTGGACCCCCTGCAGGAGCTCTCGCAGAAGATAGAGCGCACCGTCAAGGCCGACACCGCGCAGCAGGTGGGCAAGGGAGATGTAATCTGCGCCGGGGTGGACGCCGCCCTCGACGACTACCGCAACATTCTGGAGAACAGCAAGAGCATCCTGCTCGAAATCCAGCAGCGGGAAAAGGAGCGCACCGGCATCTCCTCGCTCAAAATCAGCTACAACAACGTGTTCGGCTACTACCTGGAGGTGCGCAACACCTACAAGGAGCTGGTCCCCGCCGACTGGATCCGCAAGCAGACCCTGGTGGGGGCCGAGCGCTACATAACCCCCGAACTCAAGCAATACGAAGAGAAAATAGTGGTGGCCCAGGAGCAGATCGTGGCCATAGAGGGGCGCATTTACGCCGCCCTGGTGGCCGAGCTGCAGCGCAACATCGCCGCCATACAGCAGAACGCCGCGGCGGTAAGCCGTCTGGACTGCCTCGCCTCCTTTGCCCAGACCGCCCGCGAGCGGGGCTACACCCGCCCTGTTGTGGACAACTCGCTGGACATCGACATCCGCCAGGGGCGCCACCCCGTGATAGAGGCCCTGATGGCCGACGGCGAGGAGTATGTGGCCAACGACCTCAGTCTCAGCAACGATTCGCAGCAAATCATAATCCTCACCGGCCCCAATATGGCGGGCAAGTCGGCCCTGCTGCGGCAGACCGCCCTCATAGCCCTGATGGCGCAGACTGGCAGCTTTGTGCCGGCCGAGAGCGCCCGCATCGGCTATCTCGACAAGCTTTTCACCCGCGTAGGGGCATCGGACAACATCTCCCGCGGCGAATCCACCTTTATGGTGGAGATGACCGAGAGCGCCACAATCCTCAACAACCTCTCGCAGCGCTCGCTGCTGCTGATGGACGAAATCGGCCGCGGCACCAGCACCTACGACGGAATGTCCATCGCCTGGGCCATCGTGGAGTATCTGCACGCCTCGCCGCTGCGCCCCAAGACCCTCTTTGCCACCCACTACCACGAGCTCAACGAGATGGAGCAGACGCTGGAGAGGGTGCACAACTGGCACATTTCCACCAAGGAGGTGGACGGGCAGGTGATTTTCCTGCGCAAGATGACCCCCGGAGGGGTGGAGAGCAGCTTCGGCATACAGGTGGCGCGAATGGCGGGAATGCCCGCCGGGGTGCTGGCCGGCGCAGAGCGCAAGCTGGCCTCGCTGGAGGGCAAGCGGGCCGCATCTTCTGCCGCCGCAGGTGCAAGCCACGACGCCACGGGCAGCGGCTTGCAGCTGTCGTTTTTCCAGCTGGACGACCCCCTGCTGCTGGACATCAAGCATATAATAGAACAAATAGATATCAATTCCATTTCCCCACTGAACGCTTTTGATACTATCAGACAAATCAAAAACAAATTGGATGGAGGAAAGGAAAATGGAGATTATTCATCAGCTGAAAAGTGACGCGCTGCGCACTTTTCTCTCTCTTGCCGGCGTAAGCGTCGGAATCTTTGTAGTTATAGTTTCGCTGGTGCTTGTGGACGCGTTCCAGAGCGCCGTTGTGGCTGGTTTTGACCATTTCGGCAGCGATATGGTGATGGTGGAGCGCTTCCCCGTGGTCGCTGAGGATGGCGACGACGCCTGGAGCCGCTATGCCGCGCGGCCGATGCCCTCCTACGCCGACTTCCAGGCCCTCTCCGGCAGCCTTGCCGGGGCGGGCGGCCTCCCGGACGGTGCCGATGCCGGATGGGTGGCTCTCGGGGCCCAGGGAGAGGCGGACGCCCTCTACGGCGGCAAAATCCTGCGCGGGGCCAAGCTGGTCGGGGTCGGCGGCGCGTGGCGCAATATGGTCTATTCCGACATACTCTGGGGGCGCGACTTCTCTCAGGCAGAGCTCTCCGGGGGTGACGCCAAGGTGATTCTGGGCTCGAGGGTCGCCGAGGAGCTCTTCGGGGCCGGCCCGGGGAGCGGCGACCCCGGCCGGGTGTGCGGCGAGAGCATCCGCGTCGCCGGGCGCAACCTCACCGTGATCGGGGTGCTGAGCCGCGAGGGGAAGAATGTAATCAACCTCTACGCCACCGACTATTCGCTGGTGGTCCCCTACTCCACGGCCGAGGCACTTGCGGGGCGCGACGCCCTGGAGAGTATGATAGCCATAGGGCCGGGGGCTGCGGGGCGCGACGCGGCGCTGGGCGAGAGCCGCCGCATTCTGCGCGCCGCCAGGGGCCTGAAGAGCGGCGCAGAAGACAATTTTGCGCTGAACACAATGGAGGACCTCTGCCGCGAGACAGTGTCGCTCACCGGCAAAATCTCGCTCATCGGAGTCGCACTGGCGCTGTTTTCGCTCCTTATTGGGGGATTCGGCATCGTGAATATAATGTTGGTCTCCGTAAAGGAGAGAACGCCCGTAATAGGCCTTAAAATGGCTCTCGGGGCCAAACGCCGGCGTATACTGTGCGAGTTCCTCGCAGAGGCGGTGATTCTCTCGGCGCTGGGCGCAGCCCTGGGGCTGCTGCTGGCCGCCGCGCTCGTCGCCCTGATTCCCGCCGGCGCCATCGAGGCGCGCATCACGCCGCGCCACATCGCCGCCGCATTTTCCATCGCCCTCGCCCTGGGCCTTGCCGGCGGCCTCGCCCCCGCCGCAGCCGCCTCCCGCCTCAATCCCGTTGACGCCCTACGGGCATAAAAAAAGGCTGACCGAAAGGCCAGCCTTTTTTGAATATGTCGCTTGGAGATTAGTCGTCGATGATGCAGATTGCAACACGGTTCTTCTCTGCAGGGCTCTCGAAAGGACGAACGCGGCTACCCTTGAAGTCGGTAACGATGCGATCCTCGCTGATACCCTTCTCAACCAGAGCCTTCTTCACGGAATTAGCACGCTTCTCGGAGAGCTTCCAGTTGTAAGCGTCGGTACCGGTCTCGACATCGCAATAGCCTGTAACGGCAATCTTGGTGTCGGGGTTCTCATTGAGCACGCGTACGAGGTTGTCGATCTTGTAAGCCTCGCTCTCGCGGATGTTGTACTTGTCGATGGTGAACCAGATGTTCTCGGTGAATGCCTCAAACTCGGGTTCGGGTTCCGGAGTGGGCTCAACTACAGGTTCCGGTTCGGGTTCCGGTTCGGGCTCTGCAACGGGCACGGGTACGGGCACGGGTGCGGGAACGGGTTTCTTGCCCAGGCGGATCTTGAGACCTACGAGAGCCTCATACTGCCAGTCGAAGTCGGGAGTGTAGTTGCCGGGCTTGCTGTTGAACTTGTCGTTGAGAGCGTTGCCCACAACCTCGAGGCCGAGAGCCACGCGATAGCCAAGCTGGAAGTCAGCGCCGAGACCTACGCGGCCCACGGGAGAGATATTGCTGTTGTCCCAACGGTTTGCAAGCTCAACGGGATACTCGGCCATTGCGGGAGCGCCGTTGTTGAATGCATAGTTGGCAGCCACACCTGCAAACACGTAAGGGTTGAAGATGCGGTCAGCTTTGTAGTTGCCGATGTTGGCAAGATTGAAGAGGACGTCAGCGCCGCCCTGAACAAAGTTGTAGTTGTAAACCAGGTCGTCAGCGTGGTCTGCAGATGCGCCGGGCAGTGCGCCCTTGCCCTGCCAGCCGTTGAAGTTGATGCGGGCACCAACAACGGGAGAGAACTGCCAGCCGATGTTGAGCGCTGCTGCGGGAGAAACCAGATCCATAAAATCGGTCTCGCCTACAGTGTAGCCTGCACCACCCTGAAGCTGAAGATACCAATAGGGATTAAATTCGGATTTGTCCTGTGCGCCCGCTACGAACATAGCGAGAAACAGAGCAACAATTGAAAATAATTTCTTCATGATTATTAAACTAATTAAATGTTAATGAATTCGTTACAAGCGCGCATAAATGCGCAGGCGCAAAGGTAGCAATTCTTTATAAAATTAACAAAAAAAATGGGGCGGCCAGATTGGTCGCCCCATTGATTATCTAGAATTTACGATTACTCGAGAACGATTTCGTAAGTGGGGAGTGCACCTTCACCGGGAACTTTCTCCTCAGGAGCACCGGGCTCCATGTTGTGAGCGGAGTGAGAATCAGCGGTGCGGAGAACCTCGATGTTGCCGGTAGCGGCAAGCTTAGCCAGCTGGGGCAGGTTGAGGGTTACGTCGTAAGTAGCGTGCTTGTCAACCTGGAGGTCAGTACCGTTGTTGTTCCAGAAGAACCAACCTGTGTTGTTCTCGCAGAGCAGGTTGCCGCCGAAGCTCTTGTCGGTGTTGAGTTTCCATACAGGAGCCTCCATGTCAGAGAAGATGCCTGCGTAAGTTGCCTGAGCATACTCATTGACTTTGAGAACCTTCTTGCTGGTGTCCTGATCTACGAAGGTAGCGAGCTCGACATCGCTGCCAGTCTCAAGAACCTTGAAGTAAACTGCATCGGAGCACCAGTTGGTCTTGTGAGTCTCAAGGGTGATGTCGTCTTCGATTACGATGTACATCGGGCATACGAAGCGTACGATGTAACCCTTGACAACCTTGCTGGTACCGTTGGCGAGGGTGATGTTCATATCAACCACGTAGTCGCGGTAGAGCTCATGATCCTTGTAAGGAGTAAGCATCTTGATCTCCTGAGCAGTGTAAGGCTCAACGCCGGTAGAGGTAGCAGTAGAGAAGATCTCTGCAGTAGATGCATCCTGCTTGCTAGCGGAGTAGTTGATGCTCATGTTCAGGTTGGAGATGTTGGGCTGGCTCTCCATATAAGTACCATAGTCGAGGATGTGCTCACGGATAGAGGACTGAGGAGTCCAGGTTCCGTCAACAGCCTTGCCCTTGACAGCTACGATAGAGTCAACGTAAGGATAGTTGTCCTGGTTGTAAGGAGAAACTGTCAAAGGATCGGGATCGATGATGGTCTTGGTGAGAGCGCCGTCCTCATCGTAAAGGATGTAGTCGGGGTTCAGGATAGGCTCAGTTGCACGCCAGTCGATGGTGACATTGAACTTGACAGTGTAGCAGAGAGTAGGATACTCATCCTTGAACTGTGACTTGGGTTCGAATTGATAAATAACGTAGCTTTCTCCAAGAGCAGACTTGTTGTTGAGAGCTATGCTGAACATATCAGCATTGTTTGCCTGATATTCACCAATATAACCGTCGGTAACAGAAGACGTTTTGACCTTGGGAGACTGGTAGATGTTGTTGAAGCCTTCAAGATCCATATCAAGTGCTTCGAGAGCTACGCTTGCAGGAGCGGTTGTTTGCTTGGGAAGAGTAAGATAATCGAAGTCACCAAGATCGTACTCAACATTGACAGTCTCATCTGCGTTGGGGATGATGAGGAGGATGTAGTGACCTGCGAATGTGTCGTGCATTTTGCCGTCATCCCAAGGGTCAGTTCCACCTACAGAACTGTTGTACCAAGTGCCGGTAGCCTCGTTGTAGATAGAAGCGTCGGCGGTGATCATAACATACTTGCCAATAGCGTCTTTAGCGCCCTCTTTGAAGCTTACGACACCGTTTGCATCTACATTGACCTTATCCCAAGCGCCAAAGTTCCATTCAGTCTCGCCGGAAGGGTTGCCGTCGCGATCAGCATAACCTGTAGCATCGTAGCGGCTGTAACCCTGGTTGTTGGCAGCGCTGAACACATAGTAGTCATACTTGACATTGAAGCCGAGTTTGTCGATAGTGCCATAATAAGGATCTGCAAAGCGCATATGAGAAGCGACATCATAGGTCTTGCCCATCTCGAGGTAGTCGTTCTCATAATAGCCGTAGCTAGTCTTCTTATAATTGTTGAAATAGTCGGGAGCTATCATCCAACGCTCGCGGGAGCGGTTTGCATCGTGGTGGTTGTATGCAGTCCAAATAGGAGATACATATTCCATCTGAACGGAAGCGTAGTCAGAAACGACAGCCTCAGCGCCGTTTTCGTCCTTGGCAGCCTCGAGAGCAACGATGGTCTCATAATCAAGACCCATTGCTTCCATCCAGTTTCT
>CAZIUO010000004.1:5922-48785 GCA_964542575.1 uncultured Muribaculaceae bacterium | reverse complement strand
AGGAAGGAATGCATAAACGGTGGTGGTGGGCATACCCAGAGAAGCATCCCAAGTCTCGGGGATAAGAGCGAGGCTCTTGAGCTCAGCGCCAAGGCTGATGGATACAACGCCTTCGTCAGCACCCTCTACGTTGTGGAAGGTGATGGACTCGGACTCGGGATCATAGACAGCAGTGATAGTGCCCACGGGGAGCCACTCATCATCGGTAACGGTCTCGGCAGCGGTCTCGCCGTTGACCTTGATCCATTTGCCGTAGTTTTCGCTGGTCTTGTCGGTGCAAGGATAGTAGTAGTCACCGTTGGTGCCCTTGTCGCCCTTGTCGCCCTTGAGGGAAGCGAGCCACTCAGCCTCGGTGCCTTCGAAACCGTTGGCCTTAGCCACCTCGTATGCGCTGGCGCCGGTTGCACCGGTTGCACCGGTCTTACCCTGGATACCACGGGAAGGCTTGCCGGAATCTACGTTGTCGCAATACCAGTTGCCGTTGTCGCCGATGGTCCAGACAGTACCGTCCTCGCCATTCTCACCGTTAACGCCATTCTTGCCGTCAACGCCGTTGGTGACGTCAAAGGTGCTGCCATCGCTCAAGGTAACGCGTGTACCGTTGGTGATGGGATCTACGGAGGTGATCACTGCACCGCCATCAATAGCAGTCTGGAGCTTGTCGACCTGAGCGGAAAGCTTGTCGACATTCTCCTGAAGCGCTTTGATGTCTGAGCCGTAATCCTTCGTACAAGCAATCAGAACACTTACAGCTACCATGCAGACAGCTGTAAGTCTAAAAAACATTTTACGTTTCATTTGGTTAAACATTATTTTAAATGGATTATAAAATTGTTTATAATTCTATTTAATCTTTGCGCACTACGCACAAAATATTGGTCAAATATATATATAAAATACTTAACCACAAAATTTTTTGCGGGTAGAGGCACTCTGTGTGGGTATGTGAAGTACAATCTGCTAATAGAATTTGGCTCTGTAGTCTTTCACATCTGCCTCGTCGGAGACAATCTGAGAGATGGACTGCATCAAATACATCGCGTTCTGCAGGTTGCGGTTCACAGCATCGTTCTCTGTGTAATATTCGCCTGTTGCAGAATCTTTTACCTCAAAGAAATAAACCCCCACGGAACCCTTTACGGGGCCGATTACCTTGCCTGTGGGAGCCGCTGCCACAGCCCCTGCGAAGGCAGGTTCGGTGGACATATCATTGGAGGCGAAACTCATTCCGGTGCGGTGGTTCACCGTGGTGGAGAATTTCTCTGCGAGAACCTCGAGCGACTCGCCGCCGCTGATCTTTGAGAGGGACTCCTCGGCCACCTTCTCAACCTTCTTCTGGTTGATGAGCTGGGTCAGGATGTCGTCCTTGACTTCCTCCAGAGGAATCTGACCCTCCTTGCGGGTCTCTGTCACCGCTGCCACAAAGTAGTATTTGTTGTCCACGGTGATTACGTCGGACACGGAGCCCTTCTTGGTCTTGCGGTCGAACACCCAGTGCACAACAGTGCGGGCGTTGTCCACAACCCCGATGCGGCGGGTGTCTATGGTGACGTGGGAGAGAGGTATCACGGGGAGCGACTCATCCTTCACAATCTGAGCGAACTTCTCGTAGCTGCCCTCGCTGCGGTCGGCCAGGGAGGCCGCCTTCATATTATACTCGCGGTAGGTGTCGTCGCTGGGAGTGATGTGCTTGGAGAAGTATGCCAGCTGCACCTTCTCTTTGGCGCGGGTCTTGTCGGCCACCTTCACTACTGCAACCATCTGGTACTGGCCCAGCTCCACTATGCGGCTCTCGCCGGCGTTCATTGAGAAGACCACATTGAGGTCGTTCATCCCCGATGCGCTGAGGCCGTCCATTGTGATCCAGGCGGGCTCGGTCATATCGGCGCTGCTGCCGTCGGCTGCAACTGCTGCGAGCAGCGAGTCAGCCTTGGCACGGTCGGCTGCTGAGAACATTGCGTAGGAGAGGCTCACCGAGTCGGGAACCATCTTGCGCTCTGCCACGCGCACTGCGGTGAAGGCCTCTGCGGTGGAGTCGATTGCGCTGGCGCCGGCTGCGGGGCCGAACGCGAAGTCAACGAACGCGGGAGCTTTTCTCTGCAGCTCTTCGCGGCTGTAGAATTTGTCGTCCCAGCGGCGGTCGCTGTTGAGGGCGATGAAGTTCTTGAGGTTCTCGGCCTCTGCAAACTGCGCGTAGAGCGCGTCGTAGTCAGCCTTGATGGCCTCTATGTCTTCCTGGCTGGGGACAACCTCGTAGAGAACATACTCGATGTCGCGGTTGGCCTTCTGCTTGAAGAGGTCCTTGCGGTCGTTGTAGTATTTGTTGACATCAGCTGCGGAAATCTGCAGGGTGCTGTCCACGCCGAAGTTGATGGGGACCACAAAGAAATCGACATCCTTGGTGGTGTTGCCGTCTGCAATGGCGCGCGCTATCTGCGAAGCGTTGAGCACAGTGCCGGCACGCAGGGCAGAGAGATATTTGCTGTACATCTGCTGGGTATATACCTGCTCCTTGAGGTAATTCCAGTACTGGCGGGAGACTCCGCTCTCGTCCAGATCCATCTGAGAGACGAAATTCTTAACGGCTTCGGGGCTGAAACGGCCGTCCTCGCCCGCGAAGATGCTCTGCTGAGCCACTATGGGAGAGGGATTCTCGCCGCCGAGCAGAGAAACCATCTCGGCATCCTCCACGCTGAAGCCGGCTGCCTTGACCTTGGGGAAGAACACCCGGTCGTTGAAGAACTCGTTCCAGGTCATATCGCGGAGCTGGTTCTGAGACTCTTCCGAGCTTGCGCTGGAGCCGCTGAGGGTCTGCATCAGCTGTGTGTTCTGCTCTACTGCGGTGAAATAGTCGCGGTAGGTGACTGCCTTGCCGTCCATCTCGCCGACGTTATTGTCCTTGGACATACTCTGCAATGTTGACCCGAGAGTATTAGGGTCTATGATAAACGACAGCAAAGCCACCGCTATCAGGATAGAAATAAGAATTCCGAGTTTGACACGGATTTTCTCCAATACGGCCATATCAGTATTTTTTGGTTTATTTCATTAATAAAAACAGGTTCCCTGCCGATTGGGGACCATAACGCGCAAAATTATAAAATTTTATTTAATCAACTGCAAGGGACCCACAAAATTCACAGTATCAATGTAAAATTTGGTGGAATCGTTCACCACGCGCCCGTAAGAGTCAAAGGGGCGGAGAATCGTGGAGCTGTTGGCGCGCTGGTCGCTGCGCATTCCGTAGCCCTGCAATTTGCCCTTGGGGGAGGTCATCACCACATAGCAGTCGGTGTAAATCTGCTCTTTGGGCTTGTCCCACCACACTGTGTCGGTGATTATGCGCTCCCCCTTGAGGTGGTTGAGAATGTTGACGTTGCCGTATGCCATCCACTCCTCGCTGCGGTCGCGCACTATGTGCTCCGCCCCCTCTGAGATGAGCTGGGACTCCAGCAGGCCGTCGCTGCTGTAGATGTATACCTCGAAACCGCCGCCGTAGACCTCGCGCTTTACCTGCACCGAATCCTTCTCATAGCTGTAGGTGTCCATACTGCGGGTGCGCATCTCCATCGAGAGGTCGGCCTTCTGGTATTCGCTCACCTGCATCCCCCGCACGCTCTGCACCGGAGTGGTCTCGAAATCGACGGCGACCTTCTCCGCCTCCTTCTTGCAGGAAGAGGCCAGAAGGGCCAGGGATAAAAAGAGCGGTAGAGACAGGGTCCGCCCTGCCTCTACTGCTCTGAATATGATATTTCTACGCTTCGTTACTTGGTGGTTCTGACAGTTGTGGTCTCGCGCATGGAGCCGCAGACTGCGGTGTAGCTCTGGCCGTTGGTCAGGTCGTACATGAAAGCGTCCGCCTGGGTGGGGAAGTATGCCTGATACTGCGATGCCAGGGAGTTGGCCTCTTCTGTGAGGGACTCGTCGGCAGCCTTGGCGCGGTTTACATAGTCGTATGCAACCCAGAAGTGTGCCTGAGAAGCAACGTCGCTGCCGCCGCAGCGGGCTGTGCCCCAGATTGTGCCTATCAGCAGATATGCGCGGCCCTTGTATGCGTCGGAGAGTTCGGCTGCCTTCTTGGCGGCTGCAACTGCTGCTGCGTTGTTGTTCACCGACTTATAATTATAGGAGCCGAGCTCGAGATAGTAGCTTGCAAGCTGCTCCGCATCGCCGGTGCTGGTGTCGATGGCCTTCTGCAGGAACTCGACTGCACGGGAGGTGTCGTCCTTGCGGGCAAAGAGCTTGTAGAGCAGATATGCGGTGCTGCTGGTGGGGTCGATGCTGTAGAGAGACTCCACTGCGTTCACATAGAGGTCGCTGTCGAGGCAGTCGGCCGCGCTGAGCATCTTGACCACGGAGCGGAGCACGTCCTCGTCCTTGGGGTTGGCCTCGTAGCGGGGCTGCAGCAGGGCGAGCATATTGTCGCAGCTGGCCACGCCGCTGTTCATAAAGAGGGTCTCCACATCTTTCTGTGCCTTTGCCAGGCGGGCGCCGTCGCGGGCGTCAACAGTGAGGGCCTCGTTGATTTTATCGCTGATGGCGCTGTAGTCCTCCATCACGTTCTCGGCAGAAATCTTGCCGGCGGCATAGAGATTGGTGCTGGCCTCCATAAACTTGACGAACACAAGGTCCTTGGCCCTTGAGCCGGTGGCGGCAAAAATGCTCTTGACCTCGTTGTATACGGCCTCGGGATCATCCTCTTTCCACTTGAAGTTGACGATGTCGATGACCTTGTTGTTCATAGCGGAAACTGCACCCTTGGGGTAGTTGGCGATGCGCAGGTCGTAGATCTGCATCAGAGTGTCGAGATATCCCTGACGCTCCTTGGCATCCTTGCTCTTGTTGTATGCCCAGCGCATCAGCTTCTGGCCGTCGATGAGCATATTCTGGCTGGCGGTGGGAGGGCATATCGCGTATGCGTTGCGCCAGGGGCCGATGGCGTCGGCGTTATTGTTGTGTTTGAGATACTCTTTGTAGTAAGAGAGATACTTCACGCACTCGGCGCTGTCGGCTCCGAAGCGGCCTTGTGCAGAGGCGGTAAGGGTGATTGCTGCCGCAAACAATATTGTCAAAATCCTTTTCATAGTGCAAAGTTATTAATTTTCAATCTACTTGTACAGGGACTTGTGGAACCAGGTGTCGAACATATTCAGACCCACGTTTATCTTGATGTAGTTCTCCTTGACCAAATTCTTTGCCAAAGTGCCGGTCTGCCCGATGTCCACGCTGAATGCGATGCTGGTCAGACGGGTGTTGGCCGATTTGGATATGGGGAAACTTGCGCCCAAGGTAAGTCCTGTGGAGTTGATGGGGACACCGCTCATTGCGATGTATCCCTGCGTGTGGTAGAGCCCCGCGCGATATGTCATTCTGCGGCCGTAGTGGCGGATGTCGTATTTTTCGGGGATGAATTCGCCGCCCAGCTTGAACGATTGGGTGCGGCGGGTGTTGACGTCGATGCCGGGGGAGTTGGTGAATGTGGTGCCGCTCCAGTCCTGGGTGGTGTAGTCAAAGCCGAACATCCAGCGGTCCACCTTGCGCAGAGTGAATCCCACGCCCAGTTCGGGGGGAATCTTGTAGTCTATCGGGGTGGTGACGTTGGCGACTGTGTCGGTGGAAGAGCTTGTGGCGGCCAGAGTCAGGTCGGTGTAGTCGCCGCCCATCGCCCCGCCGATGCTGTAGGTGGCCCCGAGGGTCAGCGGCAGGTTCTTGGCCAGATTCACAGTGTATTGCACGCCGGCCTTGGCCCCGACGCCACGGGAGACGCTGCTCCACGAGCGGGTTATCTGCCGGTAATTGTCTTTGGTGGTGAAGGCGGTGGCGCTGGAGTGGATGGTGTTGCCCATATAATATATGCCGTCCACGCCGATGCTCAGGTTCTTGACGACCTCCCAGCCGGCACCCAGAACTATCTGGTAGATGCCGCCCTTGCCCGCTTTCTGATATTTTACGTTGCCCATCTCCAGCAGCACCTCGTCGGCATACTCGCCGGATACGAAGTTGTAGCCGGTGGCGGCGTAGGGCATCAGGCCCGCCTTGACTGCGATGCGGTCGGTGATGGGGAAGGATATCACGATGTGATGGATGTTGAACATATTGTTCACCGAGCGGAGCATCCCGCTGTCGGTGTCCTCTATGCTGGTGGCGGCGTCGGCGCGGTAGAGCATATTCTTCTGCGTGACGTCAAAGTCCAGCATAAAGGCGCGGCTCTCGCGGGCGGTGACCGCCGCGGGGTTGGTCCAGTTGATGATGGAGTTGTCGCGGGCGCCGATGGCTATGCCTCCCATCGCCATTGAGTTCTGGCTGCCGAGGGACTCGATGCTGCCGATGCCGTACATCGAGTAGGGGGAGAAGGCGTCGTAGGCCACATCTTCCTGCGCGGCGGCGGGTGCTGCAGCGGCAAAGAGAACGGAAATGGCGCTCATCAGCGATATTATTGCTCTTCTTTTCATATTATGCCAGTGCTATGTGGGAGAGGCCGCCCAGAACCAGGTTGGGGTCGACAACCTTTTCTGCGCTGATTCCTGCGGCAAAAATCTGTGCGTCGCCCCCGGCGAATATCACTTTGCGGCGGGGATGTGTGCGCAGATAGCCCTCAATTTCAAACTTTATGCCGAGAATGTTGCCGGCGGCAAGCGCGGTGTCCAGGTTGTATCCCACGGTGGACAAGGTGTTTATGTCGCCCCGCGAGAGTATGTCGTGGGGGTCCAGGACGGGAATCTTGCGGGTGTAGTCGCTCAGGGCGCGGTAGCGGGTGGTGAGCCCGAGGGATATGACGCCCCCCTCGTAGCGGCTGCGGCTGATGAATTCTATGGTGATGGCGGTGCCGAAGTCAAAGAGGATTATGTCCTCGTCGGGCATCATAGTGCAGGCCATAAGTATGGCGGCCATACGGTCGGCCCCCATCCCTTCCGGCATATTGTCCAGGCACTTGAGTGCGGCATTGCCCTCTGCAAGAGACTTGCGCACCCACTCCAGGTTGAAGTCTATGAAGCGGCTGCAGTGCCCTTTGAGAAAGGCGTTGAGCTCCGGGTCGGCGTCGCGCACAGAAGAGAGCACTATGGTGTCATAGTTGCCGCCCGCAAGCTCCATAATATCGGAATTGCTGCTGACCCGCTGCAATGAGAGGCGCTGCAGTGCATCGTAGCGGGCTATCTTGCAGGAGGTGTTTCCGATATCTATAAGCAAATTCATTCTCTTAAGAGGCTTGAGGCTGCAAATTTAGCATTTCTTGCAATATATCAACCGCTTTTTTGACGCTCGCGACTTTTTCACATTTGACAGAGAGCGAATTAGGCTTCTGCACCAGCTGATACTTGCGGCCGCTGCCCTGGATGTATTCCAGAATGGAGCCGAAAGTGCGGCTGCTGTAGTATGAGGAGTTCTGGTTGGATACGAAGTAGGCTGTCATACGGCCGTTCTTGAGTATTATCTTCTCAAAGCCCAGATCTATGGCCCGCTGGCGCAGCCGCACGATGTTTATCAGCTCTTCCAGCTGGGGCGGCACGGGGCCGAAGCGGTCGGTCATCTCCTCCAGGAAGCCTGCGATGGAGGTTTCGCTCTTCATATTGTCCAGCTCGCGGTAGAGGCGCATCTTCTCCTTGAGCACATTCACATAGTCGTCGGGGATGTAGGCCTCGATGTCGGTGTCTATGTAGCAGTCAGATATCCAGCCGCCGGAGATTATGCCGCCGGTGTCGGCCGACGGCTCCTCTGCCGAGAGCTCGCCGCGCAGCTCGCTCATAGCCTCGGAGAGTATTTTCTGATAGGTCTCGAAGCCCATCTCGGCAATGAAGCCGCTCTGCTCCGCCCCCAGAAGGTTGCCGGCGCCGCGGATGTCGAGGTCCTGCATTGCTATGTTGAAGCCGCTGCCCAGGTCGCTGAAGGTCTCGATGGCGTTCAGGCGGCTGCGGGCGGTGTCGGTGAGGGTGTCGCCGGAGGGGACTATCAGGTAGCAGAAGGCCTTGACGTTGCTGCGCCCCACGCGGCCGCGCAGCTGATGCAGGTCGCCCAGGCCAAAGTTCTGCGCCTTGTTTATGAGCATTGTGTTGGCGTTGGGTATGTCCACGCCGTTTTCCATTATTGTGGTGGAGACAAGTATGTCGTAGTCGCCGTCTATGAAGTCCAGAATCTTCTTTTCCAGCTCCACCGGCTCCATCTGGCCGTGGGCCACGCAGATGCGCGCCTTGGGGGCGATGAGCCTTATCTGGCCAGCCACCTCCTCTATGTCCTCCACGCGGTTGTGGATGAAATAGACCTGCCCGCTGCGCTCCAGCTCGTTGTCTATTATCTCCTTGATGAGGTCGGTGTCAAAGTCGATGATTTCCGTGTGCACCGGGATGCGGTTGGGGGGAGGGGTGGATATTATGGAGATGTCGCGCGCCCCCAGCAGCGAGAACTGCAGCGTGCGGGGAATCGGGGTGGCGGAGAGGGTCAGCGTGTCCACGTTCTTCTTGATGAGGCGCATCTTCTCCTTGGAGCTGACGCCGAACTTCTGCTCCTCGTCCACTATCAGCAGGCCCAGGTCCCTGAATATTATCTCCTTGCCCAATATGCGGTGGGTGCCTATGAGTATGTCTATCTTGCCCTCGCGCAGCCGGGCGGCTATGTCGCGCACCTCCTTGGCCGTCTTGAGGCGGCTGATGAACTCTATGTTGCAGGGCATATCGTGCAGACGGGCGCAGAAGGTGTGGTAGTGCTGCAGCGCCAGGATGGTGGTGGGCACCAGCACCGCGACCTGCTTGCCCCCCGCCACGGCCTTGAAGGCGGCGCGGATGGCGACCTCGGTCTTGCCGAAGCCCACATCGCCGCAGATGAGGCGGTCCATCGGGTGGTTGTCTTCCATATCGCGCTTGACATCCTCCACGGCCTTGTGCTGGTCGGGGGTGTCCTCGTACATAAAGGAGGATTCCAGCTCCTGCTGCAGGTAGTCGTCGGGAGGAAAGGCGTAGCCGCTCACCGCAGAGCGCTCGCTGTAGAGCTTGATGAGGTCGGAAGCGATGTCCTTGACCTTCTTTTTGGTGTTCTCCTTGAGCTTTTCCCAGGTGCGGCTGCCCAGCTTGTAGATTTTGGGCGGCTCCCCGTCGGCGCTCTTGTAGCGGCTGATGCGGTGGATGCCGTGGATGGAGACGAATATGACGTCGCCGTCTTTGTAGGTGAGCTTGATGGCCTCCTGCATCTTGCCGTTGATTTCTGTGTGCACCAGCCCGCCGAAGCGCCCCACGCCGTGGTCTATGTGCACCACATAGTCCCCGATGTTGAAGCTCATCAGGTCGTTGAGGGTCAGGCGCTCGCTGCTGGTGACCTCCCGCTTGGTGACTATCTTGTGATAGCGCTCGAAAATCTGGTGGTCGGTGTACCAGCATTGTTTCTCGGTGTTGCTGATGTAGCCCTCGTGCAGCGACACCGCCACGAAATCCACGTGGCACCCCTCCCCTATGCCGGAGAGGATCTGCTTGAGGCGAACCGTCTGGTTGAGCTGGGTGGAGAGTATGTGCACCATATAGCCGGCCGCCTCCTTGGAGGCTATGTCGCGGCAGAGTATCTCAAAGTTCTTGTTGAAGGCGGGCTGGGGCACAACCGCCGCCGCATCGGCGCTGCTGGCCGCCAGATCGTCGCAGAAGTCCCAATAGATCGTGTTCGGGGGGAGCTGCTCCAGAAAGTCCACATACTCCTCCTCCGCGTGGTTTTCGAACAGGTTGGGATAAATCTCCACCTCGTCCAGGCTCTCAATGGTGCGCTGGGTGTCGGCATTGAAGCGGGAAATCTGCTCAATGTCGTCTCCGAAGAAGTCTATGCGGTAGGGATTGTTGTCGGAATAGGAGAATATGTCTATGATGGAGCCCCTCAGGGCAAACTCGCCCGGCATCGACACAAAGTCCACCCGCTTGAATCCGCTGCCGAACAGCACCTCCTTGATGAAGTCGTGGCTCAGGCTCTCCCCCTTCTTGATGGTGATGATGCTGTTCTGCGTCTCTTTCTTGAGCAGAACCTTCTCCTGCAGCGAATCTTTGTAGGTTACTATTATAATAGGTGAATGTGCGCTGCAGAGCTGCCGGTTGAGAAGTTCGCGGCCGATGCTTGTGTTGCTTGCGGCAACGGCATCATCTGCGTTGGAGGGGAGCTCCTTCTCCTTGAAGGAGTCGATGGCCTTGATGGCGGCGGTGCGCTGCACCTTGCTGGTGGCGCTCTTTACCGACTGCGCCGACTTGGACTCGGCTGTGGAGGGGAAAAAGTAGAGGCACTCGTCGCTGAAAAAGTTGTCCAGGTCGCTGGTGCAGAAAAGCGCCTCCTTTTTGGTGTTGAAGCAGACTATGTTCAGTGATGGAGCATCGAACTTGGACACCGCATTAGACAGAAATACCGATTTGCAGGATACTCCGCCGTAAAGGTTACCGAATTTCAATCTCTTCATAGAACTGTTTCATTTGCAAAGGGTTAAAATCGGACGCAAAATTATCAAAAATTTTGTCTTCGGCCTCTTTGATGGCCTCTCTCTCTTTTCTTATTACATTGAAGTCCACATAGCGCACCCCGTCGCCCAAATCCATCGAGAACACCCGCTTCTTGCGCTCCAGGGCGCGGCTGCAGGCGGCGGCAAGGCCATCAGGGCCCGCAACAAGGTCGGCGGGAATCAGGTCACCGGCAGCAACTTTCGCGGGAACTATCTCAGAGACAGGAGGATAGCCCAGCGCGCACCAGAACACCGCCTGCGAGGGGTCGCAGCCCGGCGCCACCCCCTCCGCAATGGTGACGGATGCGGTGGATTTGCGGGGGATGAAGTTGCGGTCGGCAAAGAAGCTGCGCCCTTCATCGAAGGGGTCGCAGCCGAACTCCGACTGGTAGAAACTGCGCGAGAGGGAGTCCATCACAAAGCGGACATCTATTTTGCCGCCGGAATCCAGCCTCTCTTTTATTATATGTACGGCGGTGTTGTAGCGGGCATACCCCTGCCCGGTGCCGGTGCCGCTGAAGGAGTAGTTGCTGCGCACGAGATAGCCGTCGGGGGCCACCGCGGGGTCGTTGACGTCGTATTTTACCCAGCAGAAGTTGTTTACCTCGTAGTAGGCCGCCCCGCCGCGGCCGTCTATCACCCCAAAGTTGGCCTCGATGCCGTAGGGGGCCTCGAGCGAATCCAGCAGAGCCTCAAAGTCGGCGAGGGTGGCGCAGGTGGCCAGCGCATCGTACATAACAATCCCCTCGCGGTCCATCCGTGAGGCGGGAGTGTCGTCGCCGCTGCGGCGGATGTTGTATGAGACAGTGTTGATTATGGAGAAACCCTCACTGTTGAGGCCGCTCCAGGCCTCTGCAGGGCCGCTTTTGCTGTTGGAGAGGTAAATGAAGCCGTAGCGGACCCCCTCCCCCGCCCTGACAAATTCCAGACGGTTGTTCAGGAAGCCCGTGTCGCGGTTTTTCCAGATTATGGGGCGCCCGCTCGCAGTGGTGCGGCCGCTGAAGATGGCCGATGTGCAGCAGAAAAGCTCCGACGGCGCCAGCAGCGCCGCTATCAGGCTCAATATGATGAATGTCCGGCGCACTTTTCTAAAAGAGGGTGTTGTCGGGGGCAAGGCGGCTGAGGCCGAGGTGGCTGTAGGCCAGGTCGGTGGCCTCGCGCCCGCGCGGGGTGCGGCGGATGAAGCCCTCCTTGATGAGGAACGGCTCGTAAACCTCCTCGAATGTCCCCTGATCTTCGCTGATGGCGGTGGCGATGGTGCTGGCCCCCACCGGGCCTCCCTTGAACTTCTCTATGATGGTGGTGAGAATCTTGTTGTCGATGGCATCCAGCCCTCGGCGGTCTATGTTGAGGGCGTTGAGGGCGTAGCGGGTGATTTCGAGGTCGATGCTGCCGTTGCCCTTGACCTGCGCGAAGTCGCGCACGCGGCGCAGCAGATTGTTGGCGATACGGGGCGTGCCGCGGCTGCGCATTGCAATCTCGGTGGCGGCATCGTCGTCTATACCTATATTAAGTATGGAAGAGCTGCGCTTGACGATGTTGCTCAGCACAGGGTAGTCGTAATACTCCAGATGCTCCTGAATGCCGAAGCGGGCCCTCAGGGGGGATGTGAGCAGGCCGCTGCGGGTGGTGGCCCCTATCAGGGTGAAGGGGTTGAGAGAAATCTGCACGCTGCGGGCCCCCGGCCCCTTGTCTATCATTATGTCTATTACATAATCTTCCATTGCGGAGTAGAGATACTCCTCCACCACGGGGCTCAGGCGGTGAATCTCGTCTATGAAGAGCACGTCGCCCGGCTCGAGGCTGGTGAGCAGCCCGGCAAGGTCGCCCGGCTTGTCCAGCACCGGCCCGGAGGTGATTTTCATATTCACGCCGAGCTCATTGGCCACAATGTGGGCCAGAGTGGTCTTACCCAGGCCGGGAGGGCCGTGAAACAGTATGTGGTCGAGCGATTCGCCGCGGATGATGGCGGCCTTTACATATATCTTGAGCTTCTCTATGATGTCGCTCTGGCCGCTGAAGTCGGTGAACTGCCCGGGACGGATCTTGTTTTCGAAATCCGAGTCCTTGCCCGCGAGCTCTTCACGGTCTTTGTATGAAACTTTTTCACTCATAGAACAAAGATAAAAGATTTTTAAATATCTCTCTTTCCTCTAAAATCTGTCTGTTGATAATGTTGATAACTTTTTAAAACCCTCTTCTGTGCGCTTCTGAAGCCGATTTTTTTGAAACAACGCTGTTAGAAGTTTTGTTGACAAAAATTGATAAGATGTCAAAAAACAATTTTTTGTTAAAAGAGCGGCGAGTTATCATTAGTTTTCAACATATATCCACACTTTATCAACCCATAAATTAAAACTGCCCCCCGTTTTTCAACAGGGAGCAGCTTTATCGTGGTTATGTTTCTAAATGCTACTCGCTGAGCTTTGCATTGAGGAACTCCCTGTTGAGACGGGCGATGTGGGCCACTGTAATGCCCTTAGGGCACTCCATCTCGCAGGCGCGGGTGTTGGTGCAGCCGCCGAATCCGAGTGCGTCCATAGTGTCCACCATTGCCTTTGCGCGGCGCTTTGCCTCTACCTTGCCCTGGGGCAGCAGAGCCAGCGAACTTACGCGGGCAGCCACGAACAGCATTGCGGAGCCGTTCTTGCAGGTAGCGGCGCAGCATCCGCATCCGATGCAGGCTGCAGCGTCCATACTCTCGTCTGCAGCATCTTTTCTGATGGGGATGGCGTTTGCGTCGGGCACACCGCCGGTGTTGACGGAGATGAAGCCGCCTGCCTGGAGGATTTTGTCGTATGCACGGCGGTCAACCACGAGGTCCTTGATGATGGGGAAACCCTTTGCACGCCAGGGCTCGATGGTGATGGTGCTGCCGTCCTTGAACTTGCGCATATAAAGCTGGCAGGTGGTTACACCGCTCTCGGGGCCGTGTCCGCGGCCGTTGATGTAGAGAGAGCAGGCACCGCAGATGCCCTCGCGGCAGTCGTGGTCAAAGCTTACAGGACCGCTGTGCTCTCCTTTGCAACCCTTGTCAAAAGATACGGGATCGATCTTTTCGTTTACAAGCTGCTCGTTCAAAATATCCATCATCTCGAGGAAGGATGTGTCGGGGCTGATGCCGTCTACATTGTATGTCTCGAAATGACCCTGGGCTTTGGCGTTCTCCTGACGCCATATCTTAAGTGTGAATTTCATACTCTTCCTTAGTCTTTATAGTTGCGGGTTGCCACTTTGCAATATTCGAATTTCAGAGGCTCCTTGTGGAGTTCGGGCTCGTTCTCGCCCTTGTATTCCCAAGCGGCTACATACATATAGTTCTCGTCGTCGCGCTTGGTCTCGCCCTCTTCTGTCTGCATCTCCTCGCGGAAGTGTCCGCCGCAGGATTCGCGCCTGTTGAGTGCGTCGGTAGCCATAAGTTCGCCGATCTCAAGGAAGTCTGCCAGACGCAGGGCCTTCTCAAGCTCCTGGTTGAAGACATCTTTCTTGCCTGCGACATAGACGTTGCTCCAGAACTCCTTCTTGAGAGCGCGGATCTTGCTGATGGCGGTCTTCAGACCCTCTTCGTTGCGGGCCATTCCGACATATTCCCACATAATGTGGCCCATCTCCTTGTGGATGCTGTCCACGGTGCGCTTGCCCTTGATGGAGAAGAGGCGGTCGATTTTCTCCTGAACCTTCTTCTCTGCCTCGGCAAATGCGGGGTCGTTGGTGTCGGTCTTGGGCTCCTTGAACTTGGATGCCAGATAGTCACCGATGGTGTAAGGAAGTATGAAATAGCCGTCGGCAAGACCCTGCATAAGGGCCGATGCGCCCAGACGGTTTCCGCCGTGGTCGCTGAAGTTTGCCTCGCCGATGGCGTAGAGGCCGGGGATGGTGGTCTGCAGGTTGTAGTCAACCCAGAGGCCGCCCATTGTGTAGTGGATGGCGGGGAAAATCATCATAGGCTCCTTGTAGGGGTCCACGTCGGTGATTTCTTCGTACATCTGGAACAGGTTGCCGTATTTCTCCTCGATGTATTTCTTGCCTTTCTGCTCCATGCAGGTCTTGAAGTCCAGGAACACTGCCAGACCCTGCTCGTTCACGCCGTAGCCGGCGTCGCAGCGCTCTTTGGCAGCACGGGAAGCCACGTCGCGGGGCACCAGGTTGCCGAATGCGGGGTAGCGGCGCTCCAGATAGTAGTCGCGGTCCTCTTCTGCAATGTCGCTGGGGCGTTTGGTGCCCTTGCGGATTGCCATCACATCCTCTTTCTTCTTGGGAACCCAGATGCGGCCGTCGTTGCGCAGCGACTCGCTCATAAGGGTCAGCTTGCTCTGCTGGTCGCCGTGGACGGGGATGCAGGTGGGGTGGATCTGCGCGAAGCAGGGGTTTGCGAAGAACGCGCCCTTCTTGTAGCACTGCCAAGCGGCGCTGCCGTTGGAGTTCATCGCGTTGGTGGAGAGGAAGTATGTGTTGCCGTATCCGCCGCTGGCCAGAACCACTGCGTGCGCACCGAAGCGCTGGATCTCGCCGGTGGTGAGGTCGCGTGCGATTATACCCTTGGCCTCGCCGTTGATGAGCACGAGGTCAAGCATTTCGTGACGGGGATAACTCTTGACAGTACCTTTTGCCACCTGACGGTTGAGGGCGGCATAAGCTCCCAGCAGCAGCTGCTGACCGGTTTGACCGCGGGCGTAGAACGTACGCGAAACCTGCGCGCCGCCAAATGAGCGGTTGTCCAGCAGTCCGCCGTAATCGCGGGCAAAGGGGACGCCCTGAGCCACGCACTGGTCGATGATGTTGCCGCTGACCTCGGCCAGACGGTATACATTAGCCTCGCGGCTGCGGTAGTCACCACCTTTGATGGTGTCGTAGAACAGACGGAATACCGAGTCGTTATCGTTCTGGTAGTTCTTTGCAGCGTTGATGCCGCCCTGTGCTGCGATGGAGTGCGCACGGCGGGGAGAATCGCTGATGCAGAAGATCTTAACGTTGTAGCCAAGCTCTCCAAGAGTAGCCGCAGCAGAGGCTCCGGCCAGACCTGTACCGATCACGATGATTTCCATCTTTTTCTTGTTGGCGGGGCTCACTACCTTGATGTGAGCCTTATGGTTGGTCCATTTCTCGGCCAACGGCCCTTCGGGAACTTTGGAAATTAGTTCTGTCATTAGAATTATAGTGTTAGTTATTAAGCTGTCTGCAAATATAATTCAAATAATTTATACCTTTACTCACCGTTATCATATTTATTTGAATGGAGTTTTTTTCGCTTGCCGGCAACATCGCCGCGCACATAGAGGATTCGGGCAGCGGCAGCGGCACTATCTTGCTGCTGCACGGCTATATGGAGACTATGTACATCTGGGAAGATGTGTTTGAAGAGCTCTGCAGCGCCGGTTACAGAGTCATAAGGATGGATCTTCCGGGGCACGGCCTCACCTGCACCGCTCCCGTGGACACAATGGAGCTGATGGCCACCGTGGCCAAAGGGGTGCTGGATGTCTGCAAGGTGGAGAAGGCCACTGTGGTGGGCCACTCGATGGGCGGTTTTGCCGCCATAAACTGCTGCAGGATGTTCCCCGAGCGCTTCAGCGGCCTGGTGCTGCTCAACAGCCACCCCTATGCCGACACTCCGGAGCAGAAAACGCAGCGGCAGAGGGAGATAGATGTGATAGAGAGCGGCCATCTGCTCTCACTGGCAGAGCTTTCAATCCCCAGGACATTCCACGAGAGCAACCTGCGCCCTCTGGACGAGAAAATCCGCGAGATTGTGGAGCTGTGCGAGACCCACGACCCCGCCGGCATAGTGGCGGGCATCAAAGGGATGGAAGAGAGGGGCGACACCAGCGACTTTCTTGAGAAGTGCAAGCTCCCCAAAATGGCCATCTGCGGCGACAGCGACTTTCTGGTCACGGCCCAGGTGCGCGATCGCCTTGCCGCGGACTGCCCTTCGCTGCCGCTGGAGGTGCTGCCCGAGTGCGGCCACAACGCCTTTCTGGAGGCCCCTGAGCGCACGATGGAGCTTCTGAAGGGCTTCCTTACCAGAGAAAATTGTTGAAAGGGTAGCGGCCGGCGTGGATTTCGGCCACCATCTTGTACAGGTCGGAGCGCATTTTCTCCAGACCTGTCTTTTCCCGTGCACTTATAAATATACAGGGGGTGTTCTCGCGCGCCATCCAGCTGTTCTTGATCTCTTCTATGGTGCGGTTGCGGTCGGTCTTGGCGTCGATGGAGAATTCGTCGTAGAATTCCGGGGTGTAGGCGTCTATCTTGTTGAAAACCATATACACCGGCTTGTCCCCCGCCCCGATGTCCTTGAGGGTCTGGTTCACCACCTTTATCTGGTCTTCGAAGTTGGGGTGCGAGATGTCCACCACGTGCATCAGTATGTCGGCCTCGCGCACCTCGTCGAGGGTGCTCTTGAAGGCCTCTATCAGCTGTGTGGGGAGCTTTCTGATGAATCCGACGGTGTCGCTCAGCAGAAAGGGGACATTCTCCAGCACCACCTTGCGCACCGTGGTGTCGAGGGTGGCGAAGAGCTTGTTCTCTGCAAACACGTCGCTCTTGGAGAGCAGGTTCATTATGGTGCTCTTGCCCACGTTGGTGTAGCCCACCAGGGAAATGCGCACCAGCGAGCCGCGGTTGCCCCGCTGGGAAGCCATCTGACGGTCGATTTTCTTGAGCTGCTCCTTGAGCAGGGAGATGCGGCCGAGCACTATGCGGCGGTCGGTCTCCAGCTGGCTCTCTCCCGGGCCCCTCATATTGATGCCGCCCCTCTGCCGCTCGAGGTGGGTCCACATACCGGTCAGGCGGGGCAGGAGATACTGGTATTGTGCAAGCTCCACCTGGGTCTTGGCATACGCCGTGCGGGCGCGGGAGGCGAATATGTCCAGAATCAGGCCGGTGCGGTCTATGACGCTGCAGCCCGTCTCCTTCTCTATGTTGCGCATCTGGGTGGGGCTGAGCTCGTCGTCGAATATTACATAGTCGATGGCGTTCTCCTCTACATAAGCCTTGACCTCGGCGAGTTTGCCGCTGCCGAAGTAGGTGCCCGAGAAGGGGTGGTCCAGCCTCTGTACAAACCGCTTGCGCACCTCTATGTCCGCCGTCTGGGCCAGGAATTCCAGCTCGTCGAGATATTCGTCGCTCTGGCGCGAGAGGTTCTTGTCCCTGATTACTGTAGCTATAACTGCACTTTCCATTTAGAAGCTTGTTTTGAATAAAAAAGAGGCGGCCGCAACTGTGGGGCCGCCTCTCTATCGGGTCTTTTTGACAAATCTCTTACTTGAGCTGGAAGATAACGGGGAAGGTGTAGGTAACCTTCACTGCGCGGTCACGCTGCTTGCCGGGGCTCCACTTGGGGGAGCTGGAAACAACCCTGACGGCCTCCTTGTCCAGAGAGGGGTCAACGCCGCGGAGCACCTTGACATCCTTGACGCTGCCGTCGGTGTTGACGGTGAACTGCAGGGTAACGCGGCCCTGGATACCGTTCTCCTTGGCGATGTCGGGATAGGTGAGGTTCTTGTTCACCCATTTGGAGAATTCATTGGCGTCGCCGCCGTTGAAAAGGGGCTTCTGCTCTACGAGAGCGAAGGGGATAGCCTCTTCTTCCACCGACTCCTCACCGACTTCGTAGCCGTAGTCGTTCATATCGACGCCGAGATCCTCGCTGTCCTCGAATGAGAACATCTCCTCGTCTACCTTGATATCATCGTCCACGATATCGATGGCATCGGAAAGGATGGGGATTGTGGGCATCGAAGGGCGGGCGATCTGCTGCTCTTCGGTGATAGGGATGATCTCTTCCTCGGCTGCTATGACCTCCTGAGTGGTGAGATCCATAGTCTTGACTTCGCCTGATTTCCACTCGAAGGCAACCAGAACGATGATGAGGGTGATGATGAGCCCTATTTCAAGAAAGAAGGTCGAACTTTTGGTAAGATCGGCTTTGGGTGATTTTTTGACTTCCATATTGCGTTATTCTTCAACTCTCAAAAGTAGGGAGAATAATTTATTTGTCAAAATATTGTTGACAATTATTTGACAAGGCCCATCTCCTTGAGGATGCTGTTGGTCTTGTTTACGGCCTCTGCGCTCTTGTCGAATGCGGCCTTCTCGTCTGCGGTGAGGTCCATCTCGATGACCTTCTCCACGCCGTTCTTGCCGATGACTGCGGGAACGCCGATGCAGATGTCGCTCTTGCCGTATTCACCGTCCAGAGCCACGCAGCAGGGGAATACCTTCTTCTGGTCCAGGATGATGGACTTGACCATTGATGCTGCAGCTGCGCCGGGAGCATACCAGGCGGAGGTGCCCAGCAGCTTGGTGAGGGTTGCGCCGCCCACCATTGTGTCTGCAACGATCTTGTCTGCAACCTCTTTGCTTACCACGTCGGTAACCTTGCGGCTCTTGTAGGTAGCCTTGCTGATGAGGGGGATCATTGTGGTGTCGCCGTGACCGCCGATCACGATGCCCTCAACGTCGCTGGGAGCAGCGCCGGTAGCCTGGCTGATATAATAGCAGAAACGGCTGCTGTCGAGCTGGCCGCCCATACCCACAACCCTGTTCTTGGGCAGACCGGAGCTCTTGTAGGTGAGGTAGGTCATAGTGTCCATAGGGTTGGCGATGATCATGAACACTGCGTTGGGAGAGTACTCGTATGCGCTCTTGACAACGGAATTCACGATGCCTGCGTTGACTCCGATGAGCTCTTCGCGGGTCATTCCCGGCTTGCGGGGAACACCGCTGGTGATTACGATGACGTCGCTGTCTGCGGTAGCCTTGTAATCGTTGGTGACGCCCTTGATGCGGGTGTCGAAGCCGTAGAGCTTGGCGGTCTGCATCATGTCGATCGCCTTGCCTTCGGATACTCCTTCCTTGATGTCGATGAGAACGAGATCAGATACACATCCGGTGTGCGCGACTGCGTTGGCAACGGTAGCGCCCACATTGCCGGCGCCGATAACTGTTACTTTTGCCATTTTAATAAGTTTTTAGAAGTTTATTTAATTTGATACTTTTGCCGAAAACCATAAGTGGTGCAAAGTTAGCAAATGATTTCTTTTTTTAAAGAAAACACTGCTTTTGAAATCAAAAGCAAAAACAAAATCAAGAGGTGGTTAAAATCTGTAGCAGAAGGTTACGGCTACAGCATAGGCGACCTCAACTACATCCTCTGCAGCGACGAGTATCTGCTGGGCATCAACCGGCAGTATCTCTCGCACGACTACTACACCGACATTATCACCTTCGATTCGCGCGAGGACCCTTCTTCCAAGAAGCTGGACGGCGACGTGTTCATAAGCGTGGACACCGTGCGCGCCAACGGAGAGGAGTACGGCGAGGGGTTCGATCGGGAGCTGATGAGGGTCATCAGCCACGGCCTGCTGCATCTGGTGGGCTTTGACGACCACACGGAAGAGGAGCAGAAAGAGATGCGCGCGGCGGAGAACCGCGCCCTTGAACAATGGAATTCGATTATGATGTCATAGTTGTGGGGGCGGGGCACGCCGGCTGCGAGGCCGCTGCCGCCGCCGCCAATATGGGGGCGCACACGCTGCTGCTCACGATGGATATGCGCGGCATCGCCCAGATGTCGTGCAACCCTGCCGTGGGCGGCATCGCCAAGGGGCAGATTGTGCGCGAGATAGATGCGCTGGGAGGCTTCAGCGGCATCGTCACCGACCGCTCCACCCTGCAGTTCAGGATGCTCAACAAGAGCAAGGGGCCGGCAATGTGGAGCCCGAGGGCGCAGTGCGACAAGACCCTCTTCACCCTCAACTGGCGCCGGGTGCTGGAGAGCCTGCCGCTGGATATGTGGCAGGACACCGTCGCGGCGCTGCTCCTGGAGCAGGGGCGCGTGCTGGGCGTCAGGACCTCGATGGGCACCGAATTCCGCTCCAAAACGGTGATAATCACCGCCGGGACATTCCTCGGCGGCAAGCTTTTCATAGGGCAGCAGAGCGCCGCCGGCGGCCGCATAGGCGAGCTGGCCAGCTACGGCATCGCCGACCAGCTGCGCGCCGAGGGCATCACAGTGGGCCGGATGAAGACCGGCACCCCGCCCCGCATAGACACCCGCTCCATAAACCTCGCCGCCCTGGATGTGCAGCGGGGCGACGAGAATCCCGCCCGCTTCAGCTTCACAAAGGAGAAGTCGGCGGTGCAGGGGGGGCGGAAGCAGATGGACTGCTACATTGTGCACACCAACGAGCGGGTGCACGACATACTGCGCGCCGCGTTTGACCAGTCGCCACTGTTCACCGGCAAAATAGTGGGCATAGGGCCGCGCTACTGCCCCTCGATAGAGGACAAGTTGCGCACCTTCGCCGACAAGAGCTCCCACCAGCTGTTCCTGGAGCCGGAGGGGTGGAACACCTGCGAGTATTATCTGCAGGGATTCTCCTCTTCGCTGCCCACCGACACCCAGATAAGGGCGCTGCGGGAGATAGAGGGCTTCGAGAACATCCGCATTTTCCGCCCCGCATACGCTGTGGAATATGATTATTTTGATCCGTCGCAGCTCAAGGGGTCGCTGGAGAGCCGCGTGGTGCAGGGGCTGTTCCTGGCGGGGCAGGTCAACGGCACCACAGGCTACGAGGAGGCTGCCGCACAGGGGCTTATGGCGGGCATAAACGCCGCCCTCAAGGTGCGCGGGGCCGAACCCTTCATACTCAAGCGGGACGAGGCCTACATCGGGGTGCTGATAGACGACCTCATCACCAAAGGGGTGGACGAGCCCTACCGTATGTTCACCTCCAGGGCCGAATACCGCATACTGCTGCGGCAGGACGACGCCGACCGCCGGCTCACCCCCAAGGGGTATGATCTGGGGCTCATCGGCAGCGGCCGGATGCGGGATCTTGAGAGCAAATACGAGGCTGTGGAGCGCATCAAGGGGATTCTGGGCGAGACCAGCCTGACTCCGGAAGAGGCCGGCGGCTATCTCGAGAGCGTGGGCAGCGCCCCCATCGACTGCCGCAGGCGCATCGGCGAGCTGCTCACCCGCCCCGGCGTGTCTCTCGACGGGCTGCTCGCGGCCGCCTCGGAGGGCACTCTGCCCGATTTGGGGCTGGAGGGCCTGGAAAAGGAGGAGAGGGCCGAGATACTTGAGGATGTGGAGATTGCGGTCAAATACCAGGGGTATATCGAGCGGGAGCGGCGGCTGGCCGACAAGATCCTGCGGCTGGAGAATATCCGGATTCCGGAGAATTTCGATTTTTCGAAGGTGACTTCGCTGAGCATCGAGTGCCGCATCAAGCTCAATCGCTACCGGCCCGCCACAATTGCGCAGGCTTCGCGCATCAGCGGCGTCTCCCCGGCCGACATTTCTGTGCTTCTGGTCTATTTCGGACGGTAAAGTCGCGCACTGAATCAGTCCATCGGGTAGCTGAACACGGCGTCGGGGCCGCTGAGGCGGAAATCGGCGTTAAGCGGGCGCACCAGGGCCCACGGCTCTGGAGGCACCGCAGGGGTCCGAGCCGGGTTGAGCCGCGCCTCTCTTATTATATAATGCAGCATAGGGGCGCTCCACTGGAAGTAATTGCAGACAAGTGCCTTGTGGCGCAGCATAAACAGCTGCGACGCCCGCATTGCGACTATGTCGCAGGGCTCCTCGCAGGTCGGCAGCCCGCCGCGCCTGAAGGTCTCGAGCGTGAAGCCGCGCCTGCGGTAGTATTCTGCCAGGCGGCTGTCGGAGTCCATCGGGCGCAGGATCAGAAAGTCCCACCCCTCGCGGCGGGCCGTTTCTGCGGCAAACTCTATCAGACTGCCGGCATAACCCCGTCCGCGGCAATCTGCGGCGGTGCAGAGGCCGTACAGGTAGAATCCCTGATAATATTTATGGAAGCCGGCGCCGCCGGAAGTGACCTCTTCGCCCGAGACATAGCTTATCTGAAAGGCGGAGAGGGTGCTCACCACCCTCCCCTGCTCCACGCGGCAGAAGAGCCTGCGGTCGGTGGAGGGGGCGAGAAAGTGGTCGAGATACTCCCGGTCGCGGGTGAAGTTCTCCTCCAGAAGGGTCCTCACCCCCGCGCGGTCGCTCTCTGTGGCAAATCTGATCATTCGTAGGAGTGCTCCATTGTGGCGGCATACTTCTTCTGCACGTTGGCCCTCTTGAGCTTGAGGGTCTGCGAGAGCATACCGTTGTCTATGCCCCAGCTGTCGTCTATGAACTGCTCTTTGCGCAGCTGCTCGTGGGGCGCCAGGGTGGCGTTGATCTTGGAGACTTCTGCGTGCAGGGTGGAGATTATGCCGCTGTCGGCGAGCATCTCGGCGCGGGTCTTTGCGGCGATGTGCTGCTCGGCGCAGATGCGCTTAAGGGCGTTGAAGTCGGGGATTATGATGGCCGAGGGGTACTTGCGGTCGGCGCCGTACACCATACACTGCTCTATCAGCGGCGACTCCTTGAGCTTGGTCTCTATGGCCTGCGGGGCGATGTACTTGCCGTTGTTGAGCTTGAACATCTCCTTCTTGCGGTCGGTTATCTTCAAGAAGCGGCCGTCCACCAGGCAGCCGATGTCGCCGGTGTGCAGCCACCCCTCGGAGTCGATGATTTCGCGGGTCTGCTCGGGGTCCTTGTAGTAGCCCAGCATCACGTGCGGGCCGCGGGTCAGAATCTCTCCCTCCTCGGTAAACTTGATCTCGGTGCCGTCTATGGGCTGCCCCACGGTGCCGATTATCACCAGGCGGTCCACAGGGTTGTTCACCGCAATCACGGGGGAGGTCTCGGTCATTCCGTACCCCTCGCAGAGCTGGAAGCCGGCGGCGGTGAAGCAGCGCACGATTTTCTCCTGGATGGAGCTGCCGCCGCTCACCACAATCATCTTGTGCCCGCCCAGCGCCTCGCGCCACTTCTTGTAGATGAGGGCGTCGTAGATGTTGTGCTTGAGGCGGTAGAGGGGATTGCGGCTGTAGCTGTCGTATTTGTTAGCAAAGTCCCACGCCTTGGCGTAGAGGCTCTTCTTGAAGCCGGTGAGGGTGCTTCCGGCCATCTCGAACTTGGCGTAGATGGTCTCCAGCACGCGGGGCACGCCGCAGAAGTTGTCGGCGTGGCAAGATGCCAGGTCGGCCTGGATGGTGGCCAGGCTCTCGGCATAATAGATGCGGATGCCGCGCTCCAGATTGTCGTAAATCATCGTGCGCTCGTAGGCGTGGCACAGGGGGAGGAAGCTGAGGGCTATGTGGCGGTGGTCCATCACGTGGCGCACGGCGTGCGCGTGGGCGTCGAACACCAGGTTGCGGTGGCTCAGCATCACCCCTTTGGGGCGGCCGGTGGTGCCGGAGGTGTACACTATCGACACGCACTCGTCCTCGCCGATGGTCTGCTTGTTTTGCTCAAGTATCTTGTCCAGCTCTTCGCGGCGCCCGTCGCCCGCCTTGCGCATATCGCGCAGGCAGAAGGTGCTGTCGCTGTCGTCTATGAGCACGACCTTGATTTTGCGGGGAATCTCCTCTATTACCGGCGTAAGCTTTTTGAGCAGGCGCGCATTGTCTATGAAAATGATTTCGGCATCGGAATGCTCGAATATGTAGCGGTAGTCGTCGTGGGAGAGTGTGGAATACACCGGAATGTGTATCATCCCCGCCAGGGCGCTGCCCAGGTCTATGAAGTTCCACTCGGGGCGGCTGGCGCTTATGTCAATGAGCTTGGTCCCCTTGCCGAATCCCATCGCCAGCAGTCCGCGGGCCACCGAGCGGCAGCCTTCCGCGAATTCTGCGGTGCTTGTCTTGGTCCAGACCCCCTTCTGGCTGCGGGCAAGCACGTCGCAACGCTCGGGGAGATCTTTCTCGACGTGGTCGATAAAATCGAAAAGTCTTCTGATTTCCATCTATGTTATTTAATTAGGCGGCGCGAAGGTAGTCAAAAAAAATTAAGCCCGTTACCTCACGGCAGCGGGCTTAACACATCACATTTAATTTTCAATGTTTAGACTGATTTCTTGTACTCTTCAGCTTTCAACAGTTTATCAAATTCCGACGGATCGGAAAACTTGATCTTGACAATCCAGCCCTCGTCGTAGGGGCTTGCGTTGACCAGCTCGGGGGCGCTCTCGAGAGCCTCGTTGAACTCCACTACCTCGCCGCTTACAGGCATATAAGCCTCGGCTACTGTCTTCACCGCCTCGATGTCGCCGAACTTGTCGCCGGCGGAGAGAATCTCCCCGACTGTGGGAACATCAAGGTAAACGATGTCTCCCAACTCGCTCTGCGCGAAATCTGTGATTCCAACAACTGCAATGTCGCCTTCCTGGCGAGCCCACTCGTGGTCTTTTGTGTAAAGTAAATCCTCGGGTACTAACATAATAGTCCTATAACGGCTACAAATTTAACAAAAGTTGCAGAAACTACAATATTTTCAGACAAATTTTTATCAGGTTCTCCAGCGTGGCGTCGGGAGTCTGCTTCAGGGCCATATCCAGCGCCTTCTCCACGTTCGGCTTGGCGAATCCCAAGAGCACCAGGGCGTTGAAGGCCTCGGCGCGCACCTCGCTCCGGGCGCCGGAATTGGGGGTGAAGGGCTTCCCCTCCCCCTTGACTATCTTGTCGCGCAGCTCCAGGATTATGCGCTCCGCCGTCTTGGTGCCGATGCCCTTGATGGATTTGATGCGGGCCACGTCGCCGCCGATTATGGCGTTCTGCAGCTCGTCGCTGCTCAGGGAGGAGAGCATCATACGGGCGGTGCCGGCCCCCACCCCGTTCACCGAGATCAGCTGGCGGAAGAGGGCGCGCTCTTCTTTGGTGGCGAAGCCGTAGAGCGACTCCTCGTCTTCGCGCAGCAGGTGGTGCAGATAGAGCTTGACCTGCCCGTCTACCTTGCCTTCGAGGCCGGAGAATGTGCCCAGCGAGATGAGCACCGTGTAACCGATGCCCCCCGCCTCTACAATGGCCTCTGCGGGATTGAGCTCTGCCAGCCTGCCTGATATATACTCGTACATAACTGTCGCTTTTTGAACATTATTGATTATTTTTGCGGGTTGTAAAGTTACGCAAATATTTGGATTGATGCTTTCTGTGCAGGACATAAGGGCCAATTTCCCGATTCTGGGCCGCAAAACGGCCGGGCGGGAGCTCATATACTTTGACAACGCGGCCACCAGCCAGAAGCCGGAGCGCGTGGTGGAGTTCCAGAGCGAAATGTGCCGCCTGCACAACGCCAACGTGCACCGGGCCGTGCACACCCTCAGCTACGAGGCCACGGAGTATTACGAGAAGGGGCGCGCGGCGGTGCAGAAGTTCATAAACGCCCCCTCGAGTGAGCAGATAGTCTTCACAAGCGGCGCCACTATGGCGATGAACCTTGTGGCCGCCTGCATGCAGCGGGGCGGATTCATAGGCCGCGGCGACATCATTCTGGTGAGCGAGGCGGAGCACCACTCCAACATAGTCCCCTGGCAGCTGGTCTGCGAGGCAACCGGCGCCCGTCTGGAGGTGATTCCGGTGCGCGAGGGGCCCGGCACGGCCGGCGACGGCGCCTTTGATATGGAGGCATACCGCCGCGCGCTGCGCCCTGCCGTCAAGATGGTGGCGGTGACCCACGTCTCCAACATCCTGGGAGTGATAAATCCGGTGAAGGAGATTGTCCGGCAGGCCCACGCCCTGGGCATCCCGGTGCTGATAGACGGCGCGCAGGGGATTGTCCACTGCCCGGTGGACGTGCAGGAGCTGGACTGCGACTTCTACGCCTTCTCCGGACACAAGATATACGGCCCCACCGGCATCGGAGCGCTCTATGGCAAGCGCGAATGGCTGGAGAAGCTGCCCCCCTTCATGGGCGGCGGCGATATGGTGGCCAAGGTGACTTTTGCAAAGACAACATACGCCGACCTGCCGCTCAAGTTCGAGGCCGGCACCTCCAACTTCATAGGGGGAGCCTGCCTGGCCCCGGCGCTGGAGTTTGCCTCGATGCTGCGCTCTGACGCGGCGGTGGCTGCGCACGAACGGCGGCTGATGGAGGAGATGGAGCGCACTCTGGCCTCGATAGACGGGGTCCGGGTGGCTGCCGGTGCCGCTGCGGCCGCAGACAAGGTCCCCCTGTGGTCATTCACGATAGACGGGGTGCACCCGCTGGATGCGGCGATGCTGCTGGACAAGATGGGGGTGGCGCTGCGCAGCGGCCATATGTGCGCCGAGCCGATTGTGGACCGCATTGCCGGCGGCAGTATGCTGCGCGCGTCGCTGATGCCCTACAACACCGTGGAAGAGGTGGAGGCGTTCGGGCGCAGCCTTGAAAGATGCATTGGAATATTGAAGAAATGAAAAGCATAGCTGAGATACAAGAGGAAATCGTGGACGAATTCTCGCTCTACGACGAGTGGCTGGACAAATACGAGTACCTGATTGACCTCGGGCGCGGAATGTCACTCGCTTCGGATGCCGACAAGTGCGAGGCAAACCTGATTGACGGGTGCCAGTCGCGCGTGTGGGTCACCAGCAGCAGCGACGCCGAGGGGCGGCTCCACTTCAGGGCCGACAGCGACGCCATAATCACCAAGGGGATAATCTCCCTGCTGATAAGGGTGTTCGACGGCCAGAAGCCGCAGGACATACTCGCCGCCGACCTCAACTTCATAGACAGGATAGGGCTGCGGGAGAACCTCTCCCCCACCCGTGCCGGCGGCCTGGCCGCAATGATAAAGCGCATCCGCGCCATCGCGCAGAGCTCTCTGGAGGGTTAGAATATGGCAAAGAGCGTGCTTGAGGCCAACATAGTGATGGCGCTGCGCCAGGTGTACGACCCCGAAATTTCGGTGAACGTGTACGACCTGGGGCTGATATACGAGATAAATGTGGGCGAGGACCACATTGTTAACATAAAGATGACCCTCACCGCCCCCAACTGCCCCATCGCCGACGTGGTGGTGGACAATGTGGCGGAGGCGGTGCGCGACGTGCCCGGGGTTGTGGACGTGGCAATCGAGCTGGTGTTCGAGCCGGTCTGGAACCAGGATATGATGAGCGAGGAGGCCAAGGTGGAGCTGGGACTGGTATGATTTACCTGCTTTTGGGCTCCAATCTGGGCGACCGGGAGGGCATCCTCAAGGCCGCCTGCGGCATACTGGAGGAGGAGCTCGGGGTCCGGCTGCGCTGCACGGCGCCCCGCGAGACGGCTGCGGTGGGCTTTGAGGGCCCGGACTTTTTGAACCTCGCCGCCTGCTTCCGGCGCCCCGGGTGGCTCACCCCCGAGAGGCTGCTGGAGATATGCCAGAGCACAGAGCAGAAGCTGGGGAGGCCGCGCCACGAGGCTCAATACAACGATGACGGGAGCCGCAAATATGTCTCCCGCACCATAGACATAGACATCCTCGAGTTTGACGATGTGCGGCGCTGCGGCGAGAAGCTGCGCCTGCCCCATCCGCAGATAGAGAGCCGCCCCTTTGTGGCCCCGCTGCTTGAAGAATTGAAATAATTGATAACTAATTGATAGAAAAATGACACAAGAAGAAGTTTTCAGGAATCTGACCGCGCACTGCAAGGAGTACGGATTCATATTCCAGTCCAGCGAAATCTACGACGGGCTGGCAGCCGTGTATGACTACGGCCAGCTGGGCGTGGAGCTCAAGAACAACATCAAGACCTACTGGTGGGACGCAATGGTGCGCCTGCACGACAACATCGTGGGCATCGACAGCGCCATCTTCATGCACCCCAAGATCTGGGAGGCCAGCGGCCACGTGGCAGCCTTCAACGACCCTCTGATAGACAACAAGGACTCCAAGAAGCGCTATCGCGCCGACGTGCTGATAGAGGACTATCTGGCCAAGCTGGAGGAGAAGATGAACAAGGAGGTGGAGAAGGGCCGCCGCAAGTTCGGCGACAGCTTTGACGAGGCTCAGTTCCGCGCCACCAACCCCAATGTGCTCCGCAGCCAGGCCAAGTGGGACGAGGTTCACGGCCGTATGGTCAAGGCGCTGGACGACAACGATCTGAACGAGATGCGCCAGATAATCATCGACTGCGACATCGTGTGCCCCATCTCCGGCACCAAGAACTGGACCGAGGTGCGCAAGTTCAACCTGATGTTCTCCACCCAGCTGGGCAATGTCGACGGCGGCGTGGGCACCATCTACCTGCGTCCCGAGACTGCGCAGGGCATCTTCGTGAACTTCCTCAACGTGCAGAAGACCGGCCGTATGAAGATTCCCTTCGGCATCGCCCAGATAGGCAAGGCCTTCCGCAACGAGATAGTGGCCCGTCAGTTCATATTCCGTATGAGGGAGTTCGAGCAGATGGAGATGCAGTTCTTCGTGAAGCCCGGCACCGAGATGGAGTGGTTCAAGAAGTGGAAGCAGATCCGTCTGGCCTGGCACAAGGCAATGGGTCTGGGCGACGACAAATACCGCTTCCACGACCACGACAAGCTGGCCCACTATGCAAATGCCGCAACCGACATCGAGTTTGCATTCCCCTTCGGCTTCAAGGAGCTGGAGGGCATCCACAGCCGCACCGACTTTGACCTGGGCAACCATCAGAGGGTGAGCGGCCGCAAGATGCAGTATTTCGACCCCGAGACCAACGAGAGCTATGTGCCTTACGTTGTGGAGACCTCCATCGGTTTGGACCGTACGGTGCTGGCGGTGCTCTCCTCTTCTTATCACGAGGAGACTCTCGAAGGCGGCGAGAAGCGCGTGGTGCTCTCCCTGCCCCCGGCGCTGGCACCTGTCAAGGCTGCCATCCTGCCTCTGGTAAAGAAGGACGGCCTGCCCGAGAAGGCGCGCGAAATCCTCCACTCGCTGCGCGTGGAATTCAACTGCCAGTACGACGAGAAGGACTCCATCGGCCGCCGCTACCGCCGTCAGGATGCCATCGGCACCCCCATCTGCGTTACGGTGGACCACGACACCCTCAAGGACAACACCGTGACCGTGCGCTACCGCGACACTATGGCCCAGGACCGCATCCCTCTGGAAAACCTGCACCAGGTGATCGCAGACCAGGTGAACATCAACAACCTGCTGCGCAAGAACATCGAGTAATACGGGCCCGCCCCGCACAAAAAACCCTCCCGCCGAACTTTTTCGACGGGAGGTTTTTTGATATCGGCAGGGGCTATTTCTTGGCGATGCGGCTGCGCATATCGGTGTCGGCCTGGATGTTCTTGAACTTGTAGTAGTCCATTACTCCCAGATTGCCGCTGCGGAAGGCTTCCGCCATTGCCAGGGGCACCTCGGCCTCAGCCTCGATAACCTTTGCGCGGGCCTCCTGCGCCTTGGCCACCATCTCCTGCTCCAGGGCGACGGCCATTGCGCGGCGCTCCTCTGCGCGCGCCTGGGCGATGTTCTTGTCGGCGTTGGCCTGGTCCATCTGCAGCACTGCGCCGATGTTCTTGCCCACATCCACGTCGGCGATGTCGATGGAGAGGATTTCGAAGGCTGTGCCGGCGTCAAGACCCTTGCTCAGCACCACCTTGGAGATGCTGTCGGGGTTCTCCAGAACCTCCTTGTGGCTCTCCGCGCTGCCGATGCTGGACACGATGCCCTCGCCCACGCGGGCCAGCACCGTCTCCTCGCCTGCACCGCCCACCAGCTGGTGGATGTTGGTGCGCACCGTCACTCGGGCCTTAGCAATCAGCTGGATGCCGTCCTTGGCCACCGCAGACACGGGGGGAGTGTTGATAACCTTGGGGTTGACCGACATCTGCACCGCCTCGAACACGTCGCGGCCCGCCAGGTCGATGGCTGCGGCCTTCTTGAAGTCAAGGGCGATGTTGGCCTTGTCGGCGGAGATGAGGGCGTTGACCACCTTGCCCACCCGGCCGTTGGCCAGATAGTGCGCCTCCAGCTCGTTGGCGTTGAGGTTGAGGCCCGCCTTGGTGCCGGCGATCATCGCGTTCACGATGACTCCCGGGGGCACTTTGCGCCAGCGCATCAGTATCAGCTGGATGAGGGAGACCTTGGCGCCCGAGATCAGGGCCTGGAACCAGAGGGTCACGGGGAAGAGCCACAGGAAGATCAGCAGCAGCACAAAACCGACTGCGATCCAGAAGATTGTCATAGGGTCCATTTGTGATTATAGTTTTTTAACGAATATCTTGCTGTCGTCTATGCCGGTCACCACCACGCGGGTGCCCTGGTCCAGAAAGCCATCCTCGCTGCTGACCTCCGCCTTTGCCCCGCCGTCGAACTGGGCGGTGCCCATAGGGGCCAGGCGGGTCACCGCGGTGGCGGTGCTGCCGATTTCAATCCCCTTCTGCGCGGGCTCGTCGTCGGCCCTGGAGTCGATGTTGGTCTGCAGGGAAAAGCGCTTCCAGGTGGAGGGGCGCAGCACCAGGGCTATCAGCAGGGCGGTGACTATTATGCACAGCAGGGTCACGGCGATGCCGGCCCCCGTGCCGATGTTGACAAACGCCAGATAGCAGCCGAACGCCATTGCGGCGATGCCCAGAATGCCGGTGACGGCGAATCCGGGAATCAGGAGGGTCTCCACAAGCAGGAGCACGAGTCCCACCAGAATCAGAATGATGACAGGTCCCATATTGGATTATTTAAGAGGTTCCACGCTTACGCCGGCGGCGCCTGCGGCCTCTGCCGCGCTGCGCACGCTCTCCGCCTTGCCCTTGTCAAGCGGGGCTATGAAATATACCGTGACGCCGTCCTCCACCGTGCGGGCGATGTCGGCCGAGCTCACGCTGCTGATGGCAGTGCGCACCTCGGCGGGGATTCCGTCGGGGCATTCGCGGAAGGCAACCCTGTATTTGACGTTGCTCTTGGCCTTGGCCTCAAGGGCGCGGGCGTTCTTGACCGTCTCGTTGGTGCCGTTGTTGAAGGCCACCACCTGCGCCGATCCGAAGCCCTTCTTCTTGACGGTGGAGAGGGCCTTGTTGGCCTCCGCCCAGGTGTAGAACATACCTATGCGGTAGACATTGTTGTTGCCCAGCTTCTTGGTGAAGACGGGGCTGAGCCCCTTGAAGCGGGACGCCTCAAGCTTGGCGGCTGTCTTGGCCACCTGTATCTGATAGACCAGCCCCTCCTGGGGCAGCTGGTAATCTTCCACTATCACCGATTCGTCCAGCACCTTGAAGGCCATATCCACCTCCACCTCGGGCTTTGCAAACTCGAAGTCGGGCATTGAGCCCAGCGTGCGCTGGATAAAGGTGTATTGCGGGGCGGAGTCGCTGCCGCCGATGTTGCCGGTGGTGATGGCCTGCTCCACCTCCGCCTGCTCCACATCTTCCAGGCTGACATCCTCGCCGCGCACCAGAAATTCCATCTCCACCGCCTGCAGCTCGCTGCCGATGTCTCCCAGGCGCTCCTGCAGGGCAAAGATGTCGCTCTCGGCGCGGTCTATGGCGCGCCCGAGGGCCTTGCGGTCGTCGCTCTCGGCCTCCGAATAGAGCCTGCGGCTCTCCTCCAGCTCGTTCTTGATGACCCGCAGCGAATCCTTCACGGCGCCGTAGCGCCCCACGAGGTTATAATACTGCGCAAAGGAGTCGTCGCCGTAGAGGGTGTGGGAGAATGTGTTCTCGTCCACATCGAGGCTGATGTTGGGGCGGGGCCTGAGCGACGCTATCATCCGGGCCTCGTCCACCGACTCCACCGGCTTCTTGACCGGAGTGGGGTCGTATTTGAGCAGGTAGATCACCATACTGTCGGCAGAGCAGGCGCGGTTGGAGGCAAACAGGGAGAAGTTGCCGTCGGGGGTGTTGCAGAACAGCAGGTCGTCGTAGGGCGACGAATAGGGGAAGCCCATATTCTCCGCCACGCCCCACTGGCCGCTCTCGGCGTCCCATTCGCTCACGAAGAGGTCGTAGCCACCCATTCCGTAGAGCCCTTTGGAAGAGAAATACACTTTGGTGCCGTCTTCGCTGAGCACGGGATAGACCTCGTCTTCGATGGAGTTGACCCCGCTGCCCATATCGGTGAGGGGGCCCCAGCTGCCGTCAGCGCCCCGCTCGGAGCAGCAGAGATTGTAGGTGCCGTATTGGTTGCGGGTGGGGATTATCACCTTCTGCATATTGTCGTTGTAGAGAAAGACCTCGCCGTCGGGCCCCTTGCGCCAGGATTTGTCGGGGAAGTGGCTGTAGTAGAGGAAGAAGCGGCTGCGGGGCACCGTGATGCTGGAAATCACCTGCGGCCGGGAGGCATACTGCAGCATCCCGATGCCGTTTTCGCACCAGGTTATCTTTTCCTGCAGCACCGCCCGCTCGGTGGAGTCCTGGGCGCGGTCCAGCGCCTTGGCGTAGTCGCTTTTGGCGGCCTCGAAACTGTAGCTGCCCATCGCCTTGTCGCCGCTGCTCACGAGCGAGCGGTAGCTCTGGCCCGAGGCCTGGGCGGAGAGGGCGAGGGCGGCAATCAAAACTATTGTGTGGAGGTTTTTCATCTCAATTTTAATGGCGAAACCAAAAACAAAAGTAGGAAATAGTTCACATATTAAGAAAAAATACTAATTTCGCAGACTATTTTTCGTGAATTATCTAAAATTCAAAATACGCAACAGTTATGCAAAGTAAAGGAGCCATTCGTTTGGTGGCAATTCTAATCGGCCTGGCTTGCGCCTTCCAGCTCTCATTCACGCTGGTTTCCGCAATTCAGGAGAACAAGGCTGCGAAGTATGCAGACAAGGCAGTGGAGCAGGTAAGGCAGAGCGCGGAATTCAGCGCTGTCTCCGACCTTGACAAGGCTGTCTACATCGACTCTGTGCACAATGCGGCAAACAACAAGTATCTTGACTCCATCTCCACAGAGAGGGTTTATTTCGGCTACACATACAAGTCCGTGAAGGAGAAAGAGATCAACCTCGGTCTGGACCTCAAGGGCGGTATGAACGTCATGCTGCAGCTGGACCTCGGCGAGCTGGTGCGCAACTGCGCCCGCGAAAAGACTTCCGAGGAGTTCAACAAGGCCCTCTCGCTGGCACGCGAGCGTGCAGAAGAGACCCACACCGACCTCATCACCCTCTTTGCAGAGGCTTGGAAGGAGGTCGCTCCCAACCAGAGGCTCTCTTTTGACATCGACCTGGAGAAGTTCAGCAGCGATGTTCCCAACAAGTCCAAGATCACCGACGACGAAATCATCGAGCTCCTCCGCAAAGAGGCCGAGAGCGCAATCAACAACTCCTATACAGTTGTCGAGCGCCGTGTCAACCAGTTCGGCGTGGCTCAGCCCAATATCCAGAAAATCGCCCGCACCGGCCGTATCCTCGTGGAGCTGCCCGGCGTGAAGGAGCCCGAGCGCGTGCGCAAGCTCCTCCAGGGAACCGCTTCCCTCGAGTTTTGGAACACCTACAATTCACAGGAGATTCTCCCCTTCCTGCAGGAGGTCAACCGCGACGAGGCTGCCAAGCTGGCCGCAGTCGAGGCTTCTCCCGCAGCTGACAGCACCGCAGTGGCAGCCGACAGCACCGCAGTTGCGGCTGCAGAGGACACTCTGCTCAACAGCCTTGCCCAGAACAGCGAGGCTCAGGACATTGCTGCCCAGAACGAGGCTTACAGAAAGGCCAACCCCCTCTTCGGCCGTCTGCAGCAGATGGGCGGCAACAGCGCCTGCCTGGGTCTTGTGCACTACCGCGACACCGCGGAGGTGATGCGTATGCTGCGCGAGAGCAGCGTCGCATTCCCCAACGACTTTGTACCGGCTCTCACCTTCAAGTCGAGCTCATATACCACCAGCGACCAGTATTACGAGCTGGTTGCCCTCAAGAGCAATGCCGGCAAGGGTGCCGTGCTTGACGGCGGCGTGATCACTTCTGCCCGCGTCAACTACAGCCAGATTTCCGGTGCAGCCGAGGTCAGCATGACTATGAACACCGCCGGCAGCGCCCGCTGGGAGGTCATCACCGAGCAGAACATCGGCAAGCAGATAGCAGTGGTTATGGACGGTCTGGTTTACTCTTACCCCACCGTGCAGAACAAGATCAGCGGCGGTAGCAGCCAGATCACCGGCAACTTCACCGCAGAAGAGGCCGAGGACCTTGCCACGGTGCTCAAGTCCGGTAAGCTCTCCACTCCCGCCCGCATCGTGCAGGAGCAGGTTGTGGGTCCTTCCCTGGGTAGCGCTTCCATCCGCAGCGGTATGATTTCGTTTGTGCTGGCATTCCTTCTGGTGCTCGCATATATGCTCTGGTTCTACCGCCGCGCCGGCTTTGCGGCCGACATCGCGTTGCTGTGCAACGTGCTGTTCCTCTTCGGCGCCCTGGTATCCTTCGGCGCAGTGCTCACCCTGCCGGGTATCGCCGGTCTGGTGCTGACAATGGGTATGGCCGTGGATGCCAACGTGATCATCTACGAGCGCATCAAGGAGGAGCTCAACGCCGGCAAGAGCCTGCGTCTGGCAATCAACGACGGTCACAAGAATGCATATTCCGCCATCATCGACGGCCAGCTGACCACAATGATCACCGGTATCATCCTCTACTTCTTCGGCAGCGGCCCCGTGAAGGGTTTTGCAGCCGTGCTGGTTATCGGTATCATCACCTCCGTGTTCACCTCCATCTTCATCCCCAGGCTCATCTTCGAGAGAAGGCTGGCAAAGAACAAGGACATCACCTTCTACAGCGAAACCACCAAGAACTTCCTCAAGAATACCCACTTCAACTTCGTCAAGATGCGCAAGGCATCCTACACCCTCTCCATCGTGATTGGCGTGATTGCACTGGTGAGCATCTTTACAAAGGGCTTCTCCTATGGCGTAGACTTCAGCGGCGGCCGCACATATGTAGTGCGTTTTGACCAGCCCGTCAAGGCCGAGGACATCCGCAAGGCCACTTACGAGGAGTTTGGCGAGGCACCCGAGGTCAAGCAGTTCGGCGGCGAGTCGCAGATGCGCATCACCACCAAATACAAGGTGGACGACACCAGTCGCGAGACCGACAGGGAGATCGAGGGCAAGCTGTACAATGCTTTGAAAGGCTTCTTCCAGGCAGATATGAGCCTCGACGATTTTGTGTCGACTCTTAACAACCCCAACGGTATCATCTCCTCCGACCGCGTGGACGCATCCATCGCGAGCGAGGTGCAGAGGGATGCGATCATAGCCGTGATACTCTCGCTGCTTGCGATATTCGGCTACATCGCCCTGCGGTTCACCAACTGGACTTGGGGTCTGGGCGGTGTGATATCGCTGGTGAACAACTCCCTGGTTACAATCGGCTTCTTCTCGCTGTTCAGCGGAATCCTGCCGTTCAACCTGGATATCGACCAGAACTTCATCGCCGCGATACTGACCATCATCGGTTACTCGATCAACGATAACGTGGTTATCTTCGACCGTATCCGCGAATACAAGGTTCTCTATCCCAAGCGTCCTCTCAAGGAGAATATCAACGACGCCCTCAATGCGACATTGAGCCGTACCCTGAACACCTCCATCACCACCCTGGTGGTGCTGATTGCAATCGCAGTGTTCGGCGGCGAGTCCATCCGCGGTTTCGCAGTGGCTCTGGCACTCGGTGTGATCGTGGGTACCTACTCCTCCATCTTCATCGGTACACCTATTATGTACGACCTCAACCGCAAGCGCGAGCAGAAGATAGAGGCTGCAGCCGAGAGCAAGAAGTAATCGGCTTTGAACTGCAAAAAAGGCGGACCCGCAGGGGCCCGCCTTTTTTAGTTTAGAGTTTAAGGAACGGGATCGTAGCCGCTGCCGCCCCAGGGATTGCAGCGCAGAATGCGCTTCAGGGCTAGCCATCCCCCCTTGATGATGCCATACTTCTCTATGGCCTCGTAGGCGTAGGTGCTGCAGGTGGGGGTGAAGCGGCAGCTGCCCCCCATATAGGGAGAGAGCGCCACCTTGTAGAATTTGATGAGCATCAGAAACGGCCAGGAGACGATCTTGCGCAGAGTATGGCGCCGGGTGCTCATTGCTCCGAGCGGCTTTTGCCCAGAATCTCGCACACAGAGGCGCTTATTACGGCAGAAGGGCAAATCTCCTTGGCGATGTACACCAGCAGATAATCGGCCTTGAAATCGCCCAGAATCGCCTTCTGATTGAGGCGCAGCGACTCCCGGATGCGCCGCTTGAGCAGGTTGCGCTTCACCGCCCGCTTGAAATTGCGCTTGGGCACGGAAATCACATACCTGGGCAGGCGTCCGCCCCCGGGCAGATAATAGGCTTTGATGGGGTATTTGAATATCACCTTGCCCCGCGCGGGCAGGCTTGCGATAGTCTCTCTCTGGCAGAGCCGCTGTTCTTTGGGAAAGGAGAATATCATAAGCCGGGTGATGTTTGCGCCGCAGACGGGCCCTTAGAGCCTGCTGCAGTAGATGCTGAGCGCCTGCGCTATGGACTTGACCTCCGCGGTGGGGGCGCTGATGTCAATCTTGAGACCGGCCTGCTCGGCGGCCTTGGCGGTGTTGGCGCCGTAGGTGGCTATCAGCAGGTCGTTCTGCTTGAAATCGGGGTGATTCTCAAGCAGGGAGCGGACATCGCACGGGCTGTAGAAAACCAGGGCGCTGTAGGACGCAAGGTCAAGATGCTTGATGTCGCTCACCACGGTGTTCATAAACACCGCGCTGCCATACTCCAGATGCGCGTCGTCAAAGGCCTTGGCCATATCGGGGCGCAGGGAGTCGGTGCAGGCGATGAGGAACTTCTCCCCCTTGTGCTTGGGGCCGACGGACTCCACTATCGAGAGGGGCTTGCCGTCGCCGAAGAAGATCTTGCGCTTGCGGTAAACTATGTATTTCTGCAGATAGAGGGCTATCTGCTGGTTCTGGCAGAAATATTTCATGTCTTCCGGCACCGTCACGCGGGTCTCCTCGCAGATGCGGAAAAACGAATCTATAACTCCACGGGATGTGAAAACGATTGCGGTGTAGTCAAGTATGTGCACGTGCTGGCTTCTGAAATCCTTGGTAGACACCGGCGTAACGGTGAAAAACGGACAGAAGTCAAAGGAGAGGCTGTACTTGGATTCAAGCTCTGTGTAAGGTGAGTTGTTTTGCGGAGCTGGCTGGGCAATCAGTATTTTCTTTCCTCTTAAATCAATCATAACCTAATCAGTACTCTAATCAATAGCCCTAGGGGCAGAACTTCGAGCGCGCAAAGGTACAAAAACCAAAAGAATATGGAGAAATTATTTCCTTTAAAAATTTTAAAAGATTTCCGGGCCATCATCACAAAAAGGAAGGCAGACACGGCTGTGGCTGCGATGGCGGCCGCGTCGGGACTCAGGAGGTGCAGGTAGCGGGTCAGCGGCAGCAGCACCAGCAGAAAGGTGGTGAACACTATGGCGTAGATGCGGTCGCACACCCCTATGGAGCGCATCATCTCCTGGGCGTGCTTGAGCCAGCCCGTGAGCAGCCGCAGCCCCAGATGCACCAGCACATACCCGGTGAGGGCGGCCAGTATGAATATGAAATTGAGCCGTGAAATGTCCAGGAAATAGAGCTCCAGCGCCATTGCGGGCAGGCACAGCAGCGCCGTGTTGCCTATGGCGTAGGTGAGGTTCTTGTTGGCCAGAGTGTCTTCCAGCGCCAGCGAATTGAACAGCGAGCGGTAGGAGATCAGAATGGCGATGAACGAGTTCTCCGCGAAAATCAGGAAATAGAGCAGGCAGAACAGCAGCGCGTATGTGGTGAGCGCCGGATGGCTCTCCACCACCGCGCTGGGGAAGTTCTCCCCTATTGCGGTCATCAGAGAGCTTGACTGCCAGCACTCCTGCCCTATGGCCTGCAGAAACATCACCGCTAATTCCCCCTTTTGGCGTTATATCCCAGACCTTTGAGGATTTCAACCACCCGGTCGCGGAAGTCTCCCTGAATGAGTATGACCCCGTCCTTGGCGCTGCCGCCCACGCCGCACTTGGTCTTGAGGGTCTTGGCCAGGGCGGCCAGGTCGCTCTCGCGCCCCGTGAAGCCGCTCACTGCGGTGACCTGCTTGCCGGCGCGCCCCTTGCGGTCGATGCCCACGATCAGCTTCTGGCGGGCGGGCTCCAGGGTCTCGGGCTCCTCTTCGAGGTCGGCCTTTGTAACATATTTGAAGTTGGGGTCGGTGGAGTAAACAACTCCCAGTCTGTCTTTCCAGTCGCTTGGCATAAGAGAGGTCGATATTGTGCCTGCGAATTTAGTTATAAAAAAACAATTCTTACATTTGTTGGTTTATAGATTCTGATTAATATTTCTATGGAGAAAAAACTGTTCAACCGCATCAAGAACATTGTGGCCGTGGTGGTGCTTGCGGCAGCCTCTGTCGTGTACCTCTCCACCATCGAGCCCACGGTGAGCTTCTGGGATTGCGGCGAATTCATCGCATCGTCTTATAAACTCGAAGTGGGCCACCCCCCGGGAAACCCCACCTTCCAGCTGATTGCACGCCTGTTCACAATCTTTACCGACAGCAGCCACGCCGCCGCTGCGGTGAACTGCTGCAGCGCGATGTGCTCTGCATTCACCATATTCTTCCTGTTTCTGACAATCGTCCACTTCGGCCTCAGGATTCTGCAAGAGAAGGGGCGGCAGCTCACCCAGGGCAGCGCCGTGGCGGTGCTGGGCGCCGGCGTGGCGGGGGCGATGGCCTACTGCTTCTCCGACACATTCTGGTTCTCCGCCGTGGAGGGCGAGGTGTATGCGATGTCGTCGCTGGCCACCGCAATAGTGTTCTGGGCCATCCTCAAGTGGGAGGAGCACTACGGCGAGCCCTATAACGACCGCTGGATTGTGTTCATCGCCCTGATGCTGGGACTGTCCATCGGCATCCACCTTTTGAGCCTGCTGGTGATTCCGGCAATCGTGTTCATCTGGTATTTCCGCACCCACGAGGGGGAGAAGGTCTCCTTCTGGAAGGGAGTGCTGCTGCTGGGCGTATCGGCGGTGCTGCTGGCGGTGATTCTCTACGGAATAGTGCCGCTGGTGCCCAAATTCATCGCCTTCGTGGACCGCATCTGCGTGAACACCCTGGGCGCCCCCTTCAATCTCGGGGCGGCCATATTCACCCTGCTGCTGTTCGCCGCCTGCTTTGCGGCTCTCTATCTGCTGCGCCGCGCGGGCAAGGCGCTGGCCCACACAGTGACCTTGTGCGTGACCTGCATACTGATAGGCTATTCGATTTTTGCGATGGTGGTGATCCGCGCCAATGCCAACACCCCCACCAACGAATACTCCCCCGACAACCTCTACACCCTGGTGCGCTACATCAACCGCGAGCAGTACGGCAGCAAGCCGCTCATCTACGGCGAGTCGTACAAGTCGGTGTATGACATAAAGGAGGGGGAATACTGGACCACCCTCGACGGCCGCTACTACAAGACCGCCAAGCCCCTCGCCGCGGAGTATCCCGCCGGGGCCAAGATGCTCTTCCCCCGTATGTGGAGCACCCAGAGCCCCAGCCACGAGCAGTTCTACGATGCCTACACCGACGGCAACTACCGCGAGAAGGTGGTGACCCACTCCAACGGCACCAAGGAGATAAACAAGATGCCCCGTATGGTGGACAACCTGCGCTACTTCTTTGACTACCAGCTGAACTATATGTATTTCCGCTACTTCTTCTGGAATTTCGTGGGCCGCCAGAACGACCTGCACGGGCAGGTGCCCGGCGATCTGACCAGCGGCAACTGGGAGAGCGGCATAAAGTTCTTGGACAAGTGGCGCCTGGGCGACCAGAGCGTAGCCCCCGACTACATCGCCCACAACAAGGGGAAGAACCACTACTTCTTCCTCCCCCTGCTGCTGGGTCTGCTGGGCCTCTTCTATCAGATAAAGCACGACGGCAAGGGGAGCTGGATCACCTTCCTGCTCTTCTTCCTCACCGGCATCGCCATAATCCTCTACCTTAACCAGCCCCCCTACCAGCCCCGCGAGCGCGACTATGCATACGCCGGGTCGTTCTACGTATTCGCCATCTGGATAGGTCTGGGCGTGATGTGGCTCAAGGATTTTGCCGACAAGTTGCTGGGCAAGGGGATTCCCCGCGAAAACGGCGAGCTGGTCTCCGACGAAAAGTCGCTCTGCACCGCATCGGTGGCCAGCGTCCTGGCTCTGGCGGTGGCCATACTGATGGGCTGCCAGAACTGGGACGACCACGACCGCAGCGGCCGCCGCACCGCACTGGAGGTGGCTTCCAACTACCTCAACAGTTGCGGGCAGAATGCGATACTGATAACCCACGGCGACAACGACACCTTCCCCCTGTGGTATGCGCAGGAGGTGGAGGGCATCCGCACCGACGTGAGAATAATGAACACCTCGCTGCTGGGTATGGACTGGTACATAGACCAGATGAAGTGCCGCAGCAACGCCTCCGCCCCGCTGCCGATAACCCTGCCCCGCAAGGACTACCTCTACGGCACCAACGACTTCGTGAGGGTGCAGGACGTGCTGCAGCGCCCCGCCACGGCGCAGGAGGTTATGGGAGTGTTCACCAACCCCAAATACCGCTATCCGGGGAGCAGCATCGGCACCATAGTGACCCGCACCATCGAAATCCCCGTGAACAAGGAGAACTGCCTCAAATACGGGCTGGTGAAGCCCGCCGACATCGGCAAGATGGTGGATACGGTGACATTGACCATCCCCCAGGGGGCCACGACCATAAACAAGACCGACCTGATACTGCTGGACCTGCTCGCCAACTACGAATGGGACCGCCCCGTCTACTTCGTGAGCCAGATGGGCGACTGCACGTTCGAGATTGCCAAGTGGCTGCAGTTCGACGGCTATGCATATCAGCTGACCCCCATCGTCTGCCCCCAGACCCCCGAGCCCAAGCAGATGGATGTGGACAAGATGTACAACCTTGTGATGGACGGCTACCGCTTTGAGAGCGCCGCCGACACCACCATCAACTTCGACTACTTCAACCTCTACGCATACAGCAGCGTGACCCCCGTGCGCGACATCTACAACCAGGTGGCCATCAAGCTCGTGAGCCTGGGCCGCGGCGACGATGCCGAGAAGGTGCTGGACCGCTGCTACGAGATGACTCCCGTGAAGAACATCCCGCTGGACGTGTCCATATTGCGCGGCGGCAACGAGTATGAGGTGATGACCAGCATCGACCTCTACCTGCAGCTGGGCCGCGTGGAGAAGGCCAAGAACCTCTCCCACGCCTATATGGACGAGGCGCTGAAGTCCATGCTCTACTCCGCCCAGGTGGTGCGCGGCGCCGCTCTGGACGAAGAGACTCTGGACCGCGAGCTGCAATATGCGTCGTATCTTGCAAATCTCTTCCGTGCCCGCGGGCATCAGGACGAGTATGACTACATAAACAACGGCATCAAGGCGCTCCTGAATTGAATGTAAGGGAAAAAGTGAGTCTGCTGCCCCACTCCCCCGGGGTTTACCGCTTTCTGGACGCAAGCGGCACGGTGATTTATGTGGGCAAGGCCAAGGACCTGCACCGCCGCGTGTCGCAGTATTTCCGCCCGCCGGAGAGCCTCGACCGCAAGACCCGCGTGATGGTGGGCAAAATTGCCGATATGATGTTTGCGGTGGTGGAGACCGAGCAGGATGCCCTGCTGCTGGAGAACAATCTGATAAAGAAGCTCCAGCCCCGCTACAACATACTGCTCAAGGACAGCAAGACCTACCCCTGGATATGCATCCGCAACGAGCCCTTCCCCCGGGTGGTGCTCACCCGGCGGATGGTGAAATCCGCAGGCAGATACTTCGGCCCCTACAGCTCCGCCGGCTATGCCCACGCTATGCTGGAGCTCATCGCGAGCCTCTACCCGCTGCGGGGCTGCAAGCTGGCCCTGAGCGAAGAGTCCATAGCCAAAGGCAAGTTCAAGGTGTGCCTCAACGCCCATCTGGGCCGCTGCAGCGCCCCCTGCACGGGAGAAATCTCCAAGGCGGACTACGACGCAATGATATCGGCGGTGGAGACCCTGCTCTCGGGCGGGGCGCGGGACATAATCCGCGACTGGAAGGGCAAGATGCAGCAGGCCGCCGCCGAGCTGCGCTTTGAGGATGCGCAGAAATACAAGGACCGCCTGGACATACTTGAGAAGCACTATTCCCGCTCTCCCATAGTGAACCGCACGATGCACGACACCGACGTGTTCTCCATAGTGAGCGAGGGGGAGGACCACTTCTGCAACTTTATGCGCATCCGCAAGGGGTGCGTGGTGCAGTCGTTCAATATGGAGCTGGAGGCCCGCATAGAGGAGCCTCAGGAGGCGGTGCTGGCCACCTTTATGGCCGAGATGATATCCAAGTTCGGTTCCCTGTCAAAAGAGGTGCTGGTGCCCCTGATTCCCAACCAGGAATTTGCCGGGGTGACCCTCACCGTGCCGCAGAAGGGGGACAACCTGGAGCTGCTGCGGCTCAGCACCAAGAATGCCGGCGCCCTCAAGGCGGAGAAGTTCCGCCACGAAGAGAAGGTCAACCCCGACGAATACAATATGATGGTGATGCAGGCTCTGCAGCGCGACCTCGGAATGAAAGAGCTGCCGCGCCACATAGAGTGCTTTGACAACTCCAACATACAGGGGACGAACCCCGTGGCCTCGTGCGTGGTGTCGCAAGAAGGGCGCCGACCGTGTGACGCTCTCGCGCGAG
>CAZIUO010000004.1:0-5912 GCA_964542575.1 uncultured Muribaculaceae bacterium | reverse complement strand
CTTCAAAATCAAGACTGTGGTGGGGGCCGACGACTTTGCATCGATGAAGGAGGTGGTGAACCGCCGCTACTCCCGCCTGCTTGCAGAGGGGGAGGAGCTGCCGCAGCTGATAGTGATCGACGGCGGCAAGGGGCAGCTGCACTCCGCCCTGGAGGCGCTCTGCGAGCTGGGCATCGACACCCGCCTCACCGTGGTGGGCCTGGCCAAGCGTATGGAAGAAATCATCCGCCCCGGCGACCCCTACCCCCTGTTCCTGGACAAGAATTCCACCTCGCTCAAGGTGCTTATGCACATCCGCGACGAGGCGCACCGCTTTGGCATAACATTCCACCGCAACCTCCGCTCCAAGGGGTTTGTCGGTTCGCAACTTTCTCAAATTCCCGGCGTGGGAGAGGCCACCAGCACAAAGCTGCTCTCCCGCTTCAAGAGCGCCAAACGGGTGCGCGAGGCCTCCCTGCAGGAGCTGGAGGAGGTCGTGGGGGGCAAGATGGCCAGCCGGGTGTTCAATTATTTCAGAGATGAGACGAACGTTTAAGACCATACTCGCCCTGGCGCTGCTGTTGGCCTCCTTTGCCGAGGCCTCGGCCCAGTATTACACGCTGGGCAGCGACCCCTCGTGCATCAGGTGGCGCACCATCAAGGGGGAGAATTTCAATGTGGTCTACCCCGCCGGGATGGACTCCCTGGCGCGCGAGTATCTCTTCAATTTCGAGCTGGCGAGGGTCCGCACCCAGGTGGCGCTGGGCATAGAGGGGGCGCGCGTGCCGCTGGTGCTGCACCCCTACAACCTCAACAGCAACGCCACCGCCGCCTGGGCCCCCCGCAGGATAGACATCTACACCACTCCCCCCTTCAACAGCGGCTATGCCGACGACTGGATTCACCAGCTGGCGCTGCACGAGGGGCGGCACGTGGGGCAGATGACCCACTTCACCACCGGCACCTTCAAGGTGTTCAACATTCTGCTGGGAGAGCAGGCGGTGGGCATCGGGATGGGGTTCTACCCCGCCGGATGGGAGCTGGAGGGGGATGCGGTCCACTCCGAGACCGACTTCTCCCGGGCGGGCCGCGGCCGCAGCGCCGACTTTCTGATGCACTTCCGCGCGATGGCCGCCGCCGGGGTCGAGCCCCGCTACGACGCCTACCGCTTTGGCTCGTTCTACAACTACATCCCCAGCAAATATGCCTTCGGATATCTCACCGAGACCTTTATGCGGGACCACTCCGACTACACGGTCATCGGCGACATCTACCACGACTTCACCCGCTACTGGTATGACCCCAGCATAATAAACAAGGCGTTCCAGCGCTACACGGGCCACACCCGCCGCAAGAATTATCAGGGGGCCCTGGCCTATTTCAAGGCGCAGTGGGCGCTTCAAAGCAGGGAGCGCGCCCCCTACACCTCCTTCAGCAGCCTCGTCCCGGCGGGCAAAAACGACCGCTACACCACCTATTACTCCCCTCTGCAGACCGGCGACGGCAGCGTCGTGGCGGTAAAGGCGGGCCTGCGGCACTTCAGCCAGCTGGTCAGCATAGACTCTTCCGGCAGGGAGCATTATGTGCGCCCCTTTGCCTCCGAGAGCCTCACAAGCCCCCTCGCCAGCCCCGACGGGCACACGCTGGTGTGGAGCGAGATTGTGCCGCACCCCCGCTGGGAGCTGCAGAACTACTCGGTGCTGCGCTCCTACGACCTGGCCACCGGCAAGACGCGCACCCTGACCCGCCGCACCCGCTACTTCAACCCCGCCTATTCGGCCGACGGGAGCACGGTCTCCGTGACGGAATACCCCGCGCAGGGCTCCTCCCGCGTGGTGCTGCTCTCGGCAGAGACAATGCGGCCGCTGCTGCAGATTCCCGCCCCCTGCGGCGGGCAAATACACAGCACCGCCTTTCTGGGGGGCCGCCTCTATGCCGACGCCATTGTGGGCGACGGCCTCTGGGGGCTCTATTCCCGCCCCGCAGATGACCCCGACGCCCCCTGGGAGACTGAAATCGAGCCCCAGAGCCAGACCATCCTGCGCCTGAGGGCCGCAGAAAACCGCCTGCTGCTGGAGAGCGATGTGGACGGCATCACCAACATCTATGCATACGACGCCTCGCGCAAGACTCTGCAGAGGCTCACCAACGCCCGTCACGGCGCATTCTACCCCAGTCTGGCCAGCGACGGTACACTTTACTACACCGACTACGATGTGACCGGATACACCCCCGTAAAGGCCTCCAGGGGCAATCTGCTCTGGGAGGACACCTCTATGGAGCATCCATTCGCATATGCCGAGGCGGAGCGCTTCACCGCCCGCAGCGACAGCGCCGCCCCCGCCCTCTCCGCAGCGGAGCAGGCCGCCCTGCGCGCCGCGGTGGATTCTCTGCCCGAGAGGCGCTACCGCAAGCTCTCCCATCTGCTCAATGTCCACTCCTGGGCCCCCTTCTATGCCAGCATCAACCGCATAATGGATATGAGCTACGACTACTACTACCAGCTTGCGGCTCCCGGCATAACCCTCGTGTCGCAGAACGCGCTGGGCAATGCGGTGACCCTTGCGGGCATCTCCCGCTACAACGGGCACACCGCCGGGCATTTCAACTTCAGCTACAGCGGCCTCTGGCCCATATTCGAGATAAACGCCGACTATAACGAGCGCTACCGGCGCGACATAACCTACTACAGCGCCAACAACGCCACCGACACGACACTGATAAACAAGCCCTCGCTGGAGCTCTCCGCGAGATGCTACACCACCATAAACCTGGGCCGCGGCGGGGTGCGCAGCGCCCTCATCCCCCAGTTTGAGGCGGAGTGGAGCAACGACCGCTACCGGGGCGAAGGCGGCCCCTGGCGCTACTCCAACGACATCAGCGCCGGGTTGAGGTATTACAGGATGCTGCCCGTGCCCAAGGCGGCCAGAATGCCCCGTCTGGGCTTCGGCGCCGAGGTCAAGGCGGCCTGGCAGGCGGGCGGCTCCGGAGCCGAGAACAGGCTGCTCTACGGCTACACATACGGCTATCTGCCCGGCTTCACTCTGGAGCAGGGGCTCAAGCTGACATTGATGGGGCAGAAGCGGCTGGACGACCTCACGGGCGGCGAGCTGGTGAACAATCTGGCAAAAGTGCCGCGCGGCTACAGCTCGATGCCTCTGGGGGACTATCTCAAGGCCACTGCGGACTATTCAATCCCCATCGCCCTCAACGACTGGCAGCCGGTGGCGCTGCTCTATCTCAAACGGGTGAACATTACCCCCTTTGCCGACGCGGCGGTGAACCGCCTGGCGCAGGAGGGTCTGCAGCGGATGTTTTCCTACGGCGCGGCCTGCACCGTCCAGGGGTACATTTTCCGCATCGGAGTGCAGCTGGAGGCCGGGGCGCGACTCTCCCGACGGATGGATCCGGACGGCAAGTGGCGCACCTGCGTGGACTTTGTGTCGGGGCTTAGTCTGTAGCCTGCGAGGGGAAAATCATCTGCAGATACTGCATCAGATATTCCGTGGTGACATCCTTGAGCAGAACCCTCTTTTCATTGTCAAGCAGATAGACTGAGGGGATTGCGCGGATGTTGTAGAGCGGAGTGCCGTAGATGGCCTGCATATGGTCGTAGGCGTTTATCCAGTTCTTGGGATAAATCTCGGAATATTTCAGCCACTCGGAGAGGTCTTCGTCGGGGTAGATGTTGGCCACAGCCAGATATTTGCCCTCGATGAGGGAGTCTATGCCGGGGAACTGCTCCAGAGTCTCCATCACCTCGCGGCAGTTGGGGCAGCCGGGGTTGCTGAAGAATATGATTGTGTATTCTGCGTCGATGCCGTAGAGATGGCCCCCGCGGCCGTTGCGCATAGTGTATGAGAAGTCATTGGCCTTCTCTCCCAGGCGGTTGAGGCGCAGCAGCGGCAGCTTGGCCTCGGCATCGGCCTTGTCGCTCTCGCCGGAGAGGCTCGAATCGGCGATTTTCTGATACAGCGGGATGCAGAACTCCTCGTTGCGGTAGGGAGAGTTGGGGTCGCCCATCACCAGGGCGTAGGCGTCGGTGACCTTTTTCCAGAGGGTCCCCTCCCCCGCCTCCAGCTGCGCCTTCTCGGTGCTCTGCAGAAAGGCCTCGCACGATTTGAGCGCCTTTTCTGTGGAGACGCTGCGCAGCAGCAGGGCATACTGCCCCAGAATCTCGCGGAAAGCGCTCTCGCTGAAGCCGCGCACCAGGGCGGTGTCGCGGTCGCCGGGGCGCTCCACGGAGTAGAAATTGTCCCAGTAGTGGGTCACTATGTAGTCCATCGCCTCGGCCTCACTGGATATCATAGCCGGCACTTCGGGCATATCAAAGCGGTTGCTGGCGGGGTCGGCAGCGGTCTTTTTCCCGCCGCGGCCCTGGCCGCAGGAGGCCAGCAGCACGGCTGCCGACAGAGCGCAGAGCGCAGTTTTAGCAAATCTTCCCATACTAGCCTACAACCCAGACCATCACGTGTTGCTCGAATACCATATACCCCAGCTCGAACTCCATCTCGGTGCCGTCCTTGTGGGTGAACACGGCAGAAATCTCCCCCTCGTCCTTGGGGTTGAACTTCTCCACCTCTATCTGCTCTGCATAATCCACGTCAAGCAGCGACATTCTCTTGAAAATCGCCTCTTTGGCGCACCAGATTATGGCCAGCTGCCTCTGGCGGTTGTGGTCGCCCAGGTCCTCCTTCTCCTCTTCGGAGAGGGCCTTGCGCTCCACTGCGTCGAAGTTGCGCTCCAGGCTCTCGATGTCGATGCCCAGCGCCTCGTCGCGGTGGGTTATTATGGCCACGAAGCGGTCGGAGTGGGATATGCTGATTTCCTGCGCGGAATTGTGCAGGAAGGGGCGTCCGTTGTCGTGGTGACCCAGATAGACCTTGTCGTCGAAAATCTCTCCCAGAAGGGCGCGCACGGCCAGCTTCTCTTTGCGGCGGGCTTCGCTGCGCATCATCGAGAGCTCTTCAAGCTCGTTGTTGGGTATGGAGCACATATCCATAAGCTCCTGTTCGGTCTCGGTTATCTCCCAGACGTAGATTGTGGCTTCGTTTTCTAGTTTCTTTGTGAGGTATAGGGCCATATAAAACGGGTTATGGCCGCGCGCTGGAGGCGGCGGCTGCTGATTTTCTGTTTTGTGTGATTGACAACACGCGGACGGGCGTCTGGTACGGGTCTAAACCGCCATCGCCTGTGGGGGATTCAATGTTGCAACTCGGAGGCTGTTCCACGTGTTAATCGTTTAATTGATAATTGGGTTGAGATACGAGGATTCGAACCTCGACAGACAGAACCAAAATCTGTAGTGCTACCATTACACCATACCTCAAAGTAAGGGGCAAAGTTATAAACAAATTTTGAATTACCGCCTCTCTTTGAAGAACTCTTTCATAAGGGTGGAGCATTCATCCGCCAGAATGCCGCTTGTGACGGCGGTGCGGGGGTGCAGCAGGCTCGGCGAGAACAGGGAATAGCCCCGCTTGGGGTCGGCGGCGCCATAGACTATGCGGGGAATCTGCGCCCAGGCCAGGGCGGCGGCGCACATCGGGCAGGGCTCCACCGTGACATAGATGGTGCAGTCAGCAAGGTATTTGCCTCCCAGGGCGTCGGTGGCCATTGTTATGGCCTGCATCTCGGCGTGGGCCGTGGGGTCGTGCAGGGTCTCGGTGAGGTTGTGGGCACGGGCGATTATCCGCCCCTTGCACACCACCACCGCCCCGATGGGGATTTCGTTGATGTCTGCCGCCTTGCGTGCCTCTGCAAGGGCCGCCTGCATATATTGCGTGTCGTCCATATTGCCGCAAAGGTATAAAAAAAGCCGGCTCGCGCGGAGTCGGCTTTTTTATATAAAACTATAAATCTATAAGATTACATCATACCGTCCATACCTGCGTTGGGGTTGGGAGCCATTGCGGGAGCCTTCTCGGGCTTGT
>CAZIUO010000003.1:0-59733 GCA_964542575.1 uncultured Muribaculaceae bacterium | reverse complement strand
GAAAATGTGCGGCAGGGTTGCTGGGGCGTAGAAAGTTTAGAGTTTAGTGTTTAAAGTTTAGAGATATGGCTAAAGAGAAGACGGTGTGGTATTGCACCTCCTGCGGCAACGAGAGTGCCAAATGGATGGGCCGCTGCCCCGCGTGCGGCGAGTGGAACACGATGGTGGAGGAGCCCAAAAGAGAGAAGAAACAGGCTGCGGCACCCCGCGGCAGGGCATTTCTGGCCACTGAGGCCGATGCCCGCCCCCTCACCCTCGACGAAATCTCCCTCACCGACGAGAACCGCTTCTCCATAGGCCTGGAGGAGGTCGACCGCCTGCTGGGCGGCGGAATGGTGCAGGGTTCAATGATTCTGCTGGGGGGCGAGCCCGGCATCGGCAAATCGACTCTTGCGCTGCAGATTCCCCTTGTGGGGCGCGGCCTCAAGACCCTCTACGTCTCGGGCGAGGAGAGCCCGCGGCAGATAAAAATGCGCGCCCTGCGGCTGGGCGGCGACGCCTCCAGCTGCACGATTCTCTCCGAAACGGTGCTGGAGAACATCCTGGAGCAGGCCGCCGCGGCGCAGCCCGACCTTCTGGTGGTGGACTCCATCCAGACAATCTACTGCGAGGCGCTCGAGTCCTCGGCCGGCAGCGTGTCGCAGGTGCGCGAATGCGCCGCCCGGCTGCTGCGCTTTGCCAAGGAGAGCGGCACGTCGGTGATCCTCATAGGCCATATCACCAAAGACGGCACCATCGCCGGCCCCAAGGTGCTGGAGCACATCGTGGATGTGGTGCTGCAGTTCGAGGGGGACACCCGCGGCGCCTACCGCCTGCTGCGCGGCATCAAGAACCGCTTTGGCAGCACCGACTCCCTGGCGGTGTTCGAAATGACCGGCACCGGGCTGCGGGAGGTGCTCAACCCCTCTGAAATCCTCATCCCGATGCACAGCGAGAACCTCAGCGGAGTCGCCATCGCCTCGGTGATGGACGGCAGCCGCCCCTTTATGATAGAAATACAGTCGCTGGTGAGCACGGCAGCCTACGGAATGCCGCAGCGCAACGCCAACGGCTTTGACGCCCGCCGTATGAATATGCTGCTGGCGGTGCTGGAAAAGCGGGCCGGATTCAAGCTGGCGGCCAAGGACGTGTTCCTGAACGTGGCCGGCGGCCTCAAGGTCAGCGACCCCGCCTGCGATATGGCGGTGGCGGTGGCCATCCTCTCCAGCAATTTTGACATCCCCGTGCCGCAGAGCAGCTGCTTCTGCGCGGAAATCGGCCTCAGCGGAGAAATCCGCCCCGTGAGCCAGGTGCAGCGGCGCATAGCCGAGGCCAAGAAAATCGGCTTCAAGAAGATCTACATCTCCTCCTTCAACAAGGAGGGCGACTGCTTTGAGAGTGGCATCGAAGTTGTACCGGTTGCCGACATCCCTGCCCTTTGCAGGCTTGTGTTCAAGTAGATATGCGTTTTTGCAAAAAGATATTCACGGCTCTGGCGGCGATGCTTTTCTGCGCCGCCGGCTTCTCTCTCAAGGCCCAGGACGTGCTCCAGTTTGAGATTGACGCCCGGGGCGACACCGTCTTCGTGGACGAAATCCGCCCGGCCCGCATTCACCCCAAGAAATATCTTTCCAAGCGGGAGTGGCGCAAGCGCGCCCGCAGGGTGCACAACTTCAGCAAGGCATATCCGTATGCCCTTTTCATAGCCCAGACAATCCGCGAGACCGACAGCCTGTTTGCCGCCCGCGGCTACAACAGCCGCCAGCAGGACAAATACCTCAACAGCATGAAGGATGAGCTGCTCAAGGAGTTCGAGCCCCTGTTCAAGGGACTGACTCTGAGTCAGGGACTTATGATGATCCGCCTTGTGGACCGCGAGGTGGGGATGCCCCCCTACGACATCATCAAGAAATATCTGGGCCGCGTGAACGCCGGCTTCTGGCAGGGGGTGGCAAAGCTCTTCAAGGGGGACATAAAGCAGCGCTACGAGCCCGAGGGGGAGGACGCCGACCTGGAGCAGCTGGTGAATGCCTGGAACTACGGCGAGTTTGACGAGCTGTACGAGTTCCTCTTCGGCAAGGAGCGGCCCGAAATCTACATTCCGGAGAAGTTCCGCGAACCCTACTACAAGTCTCTTGAGCAGAACAAGGAGCGCGGCCGCCTTGCCCGCCGCAGCCGCAAGGCCCGGTGAGTATTCCGTCGCAAACTGTCGCCCGCGCGCTGCGGTGCAGATTTGTAATGCGCTGAAAAGCAACAAAATCAATATCAAAAAAATCGGTCGAAAATCTCTCGAAAATGTCAAAAAAGTTTGGCATTTCCGGGAAAATCACTACCTTTGCACTCCCTATTTCCGACACTGTCGCTAGTAAGGGGCTGATTAACAGAAACTTAGAAATTATTTAAATAACAAGACAATGTTACAACCTAAGAAAACCAAATTTAGAAGGCAGCAGAAAGGCCGTATGAAAGGGAACGCAGGCAGGGGCAACCAGCTTGCTTTCGGTTCGTTCGGTCTCAAGACAATGGAAAGCTGCTGGCTCACCGGCCAACAGATCGAGGCTGCACGTCAGGCTATCGCCCGTCGTATGAAACGTGAGGGTAATCTTTGGATCAGGGTTTTCCCCGATAAGCCTTACACCAGAAAGCCTGCCGAGGTCCGTATGGGTAAAGGTAAAGGTAACCCCGAAGGATTCGTTGCCCCCATCACTCCCGGCCGCATAATTTTCGAGGCTGAGGGCGTGCCCGCAAGCGTTGCAAAAGAGGCTCTCGAGCTCGGCGCTCAGAAGCTCCCCATCTCCTGCAAGTTCATCGTGAGAAGGGACTATGTTGAATCAATGAATTAAAGAGAATAGAAATGAAAGCTAAAGAAATCCGCGAGATGTCTCTCAAGGACCTCGAAGAAAGGATCGAGACAGAAAAGAACAATCTCTCTGTCACCAAGATGAACCACGTCATCTCCCCTTTGGACAACACCTCTGTGATTGCCAAGTCACGCCGCGACATCGCCCGTATGATCACTATTCTCGAAGAGAGGAAAAAGGCTGAAAACAAATAATAATAGATTTGACTTATGGAAAGAAATCTTCGTAAAGAAAGAGTCGGGATTGTCGTAAGCAACAAAATGGACAAGTCTATTGTTGTTGCAGTCAAGACAAAAGAGAAACATCCCATTTACGGCAAGTTCGTGAACAAGACCACCAAGTTTGTGGCTCAGGACGACAAGAACGAGTGCAGCGAGGGTGACAAGGTCCGCATCATGGAGACCCGCCCCCTGAGCAAGACCAAACGTTGGAGATTAGTAGAAATCGTAGAAAAAGTTAAGTAATATGATACAGCAGGAAACACGTTTATCAGTAGCTGACAACAGCGGTGCCAAAGAGGTTCTTTGCATCCGCGTTCTCGGGGGTACCCGTCATCGCTACGCAAGTGTAGGCGACAGAATCGTTGTGGCTGTAAAGAGCGCCATCCCCGGTGGCAACACCAAGAAGGGTGCAGTCTCCAACGCAGTCGTAGTCCGCACGAAAAAGGAAATCCGCCGTCCCGATGGTTCTTACATCCGTTTCGACGACAATGCTTGTGTGCTGCTCAACAAGGCAGGTGAGGTTGTAGGTACCCGTATCTTCGGCCCCGTCGCACGTGAGCTCCGCGAGAATTATATGAAAATCGTTTCACTTGCCCCTGAGGTAATTTAATTATTGAAGTATGAAAAAGTTACATATCAAAAAAGGTGATACGGTTTATGTGAATGCCGGCAACGACAAGGGCAAAACCGGTCAGGTCCTCGAGGTTCTCAAAGATAAGGACCGCGCTATCGTAGAGGGCATCAATATGGTGAGCAAACACACCAAACCCAACGCTCAGCATCCGCAGGGCGGCATTATCAAACAGGAGGCAGGCATACACATCTCCAACCTTCAGGTAGTGGATCCCGTCAAGGGCGGCCCCACCAGAATCGGCCGTCGTCTGGACAAGGACGGCAAACTCGTACGCTATGCTAAAAAATCAGGGGAGGAAATCAAATAATGGCAACTAAGAAACAAGCACCGGCAGCTCAGGCTCCCGTAGCCAAGGGTTATGTTCCCACCCTGCAGGCTAAATACAAAAATGAGATCGTCGACAAACTGATGAAGCAGTTCTCCTACTCTTCAGTGATGCAGGTCCCCAAGCTTGTCAAGATCACTCTCAACGAGGGTGTCGGCCAGGCTACCCAGGACAAGAAGCTCGTTGACGTGGCTCAGGCAGAACTCACTGCAATCACCGGTCAGAAGGCGGTTCAGACAGTTTCCCGCAAGGATATCTCCAACTTCAAGCTGCGCCGCGGCATGCCCATCGGCGCCAAGGTCACCCTGCGCGGTGTCAAGATGTACGAGTTCCTCGAGAGGCTCATCGCCATCTCCCTGCCCCGTATCCGCGACTTCAAGGGTATCGCAGAGAACTTTGACGGCCGTGGCAACTACACTCTCGGCATCAAGGAGCAGATCATCTTCCCCGAGATCGACATCGACAAGATCGTGAAGGTTATGGGTATGGAGATCACCTTCGGTACCAGCGCAAAGAGCGACGAAGAGGCTTATGCACTGCTTCGCGAATTCGGTTTACCTTTTAAAAACATCAAGAAATAACATAGTATGGCAAAAGAATCAATGAAAGCCCGCGAGGTAAAGCGCGCGAAATTAGTTGCCAAATATGCAGAGAAACGTGCTGCCTTGAAGGCTGCAGGCGACTGGGCCGCTCTTGACAAACTGCCCAAGAACTCCTGCCCTTGCCGTATGCACAACCGTTGCTCTTTGACTGGCCGTCCCAAGGGTTATATGCGCCAGTTTGGCATCAGCCGTATTCAGTTCCGCGAGATGGCTTCCAACGGCCTCATCCCCGGCGTGAAGAAGGCCAGCTGGTAACAGAACATTAATATTAACTAACAATAAGGATATCGGGCGCCGGACACATATAATATATAAGGCGTCGCTATCGTAAAAAAACAAAACAAAATGACTGATCCTATTGCAGATTTGCTGACGAGAATTCGCAACGCTTACGCTGCGGGCCACAAGACCGTTGAGGCCCCCGCTTCCAAGCTCAAATGCGAGATCGTCCGCGTATTGCACGAGAAGGGCTACATTCTCGCGTACAAAGTAATCGAAGGCACCCCTTCGAACACCATCAAGATTGCCCTCAAGTATCACCCCACAACCAAGAAGGCTGCCATCAAGAAGATCGTGCGCGTGAGCCGTCCCGGTCTGCGCCGCTACACCGGTGCCGATGACCTGCCCAGGGTTCTGAACGGAATGGGTATCGCCATCATCTCCACCTCCAAGGGTATCATCACCGACAAAGAGGCCAAAGAGATGAACGTAGGCGGCGAGGTACTCTGCTTTGTATATTAATGCCCCAAACGCAAATAATTAAAATTTCAGAATAATGTCAAGAATCGGAAAACAACCTGTACACCTTCCCGCCGGTGTCACCGCTGAGGTCAGCGCCGACAACGTGGTTAAGGTTAAAGGCCCTCACGGCGAGATGTTCCAGAAAGTGGACAAGGACATCGAAGTCAAGGTTGAGGGGAATGAAATCATCCTGTCTCGTCCGACAGACCAGCCCCGCCACCGCTCAATGCACGGTCTCTACCGCGCTCTGCTGGCAAATATGGTTACCGGCTGCCACGAGATGTTCACCGTAAAGCAGGAGCTTGTCGGCGTGGGTTACCGCGTTGAGGTTCAGGGCCAGGTGCTGATCTTCAGCCTCGGCTACTCCCACGACATCCACTTCCAGCTTCCCAAGGAGATCAAGGCAGAGGCCGAAGCAGTCAAGAAGGGTGCAAACCCCGTGCTCGTCCTCAAAAGCTGCGACAAGCAGCTGCTTGGTCAGGTAGCTCACAAAATCCGCACTCTCCGCGAGCCTGAACCTTACAAGGGCAAGGGTATCAAGTTTGTCGGCGAACAGCTTCGTCGCAAAGCCGGAAAATCTGCTTCAGCTAAATAACAGGAGGATTGAATTATGATGACTAAACAAGAAAGAAGACAAAGAATTCACTATCGCATCCGCAAGGTCGTCAACGGTACACCCGAGCGTCCCCGTATGGTAGTGTTCAGAAGCAACAAGCAGATTTATGTTCAGGTGGTAGATGACACCAAGGGCGTCACTCTGGCCAGCGCATCTTCGCTCGAAAAGGCTCTTGCAGAGAAGTGCAAAGGTCTCTCCGGCGTGGAGGCTGCCAAGGTGGTAGGCGGCTGCATCGCGCAGCGCGCTCTTGAGAAGGGTATCAGCACGGTCTCTTTCGACCGCGGAGGTTACCTCTATCACGGCAGAGTTAAAAGTTTGGCAGACGCTGCCCGCGAGGGTGGCCTTAAATTCTAAAGGCTATGGCAGATATCAATATCAAGAAAGTAAAGACAGTCGATCTGGAACTCAAAGATAGGCTGGTAGCGGTGCAGAGAGTGACCAAGGTTACCAAGGGTGGCCGTCACTTCAGTTTTGCCGCAATCGTCGTTGTCGGCGATGAAAACGGTGTTGTCGGTTATGGCCTTGGTAAAGCCAATGAGGTTACGACAGCCATCTCCAAGGGTATCGAAGATGCTAAGAAGAATCTCGTGAAGATCCCTCTGAGCAAGAAGACAATCCCCCACGAGCAGGAGGCCAAGTTCGGCGGCGCACGCGTGTTCATGAAGCCCGCAGCTCCCGGTACCGGTGTAAAGGCCGGCGGTGCGATGCGTGCCGTGTTCGAGGCAGTCGGCGTTCACGATGTCATTGCAAAATCCAAAGGTTCATCCAACCCTCACAACCTGGTGAAGGCTACAGTTGCAGCTCTGTGCGAGATGCGCGACGCCTACACCGTTGCCGGACTTCGCGGCATTCCTATGAGCAGGGTATTTAACGGTTAAGGAGATCCCAAGTTATGGCAAACAAAGTTAAAATTACTCAGGTTAAAAGTACCGCCAGCGCCACCAAGCGCCAGCAGGCAAATATGCTTGCCCTTGGTATCCACAGGATGCATCAGACCATCGAGGTCGAGCTTACCCCTGTAACCGCCGGCATGATTGAAAAGGTTCGTCATCTTGTAAAAGTTGAAGAAGTAAAATAGGGAGAGCAATACTATGAAATTGAACAATCTTAAACCCGCCGCAGGTTCTGTAAAGGACGTTAAGCGCATCGGTCGCGGACAAGGTTCGGGATACGGCGGAACTGCAACCCGCGGTAACAAGGGTGCGCAGGCCCGCAGCGGTTACTCACACAAGATCGGATTCGAAGGCGGTCAGATGCCTATCCAGCGTCGCCTCCCCAAATTCGGCTTCAAGAACCCTACAAGAGTAGAATTTGCAGTTGTCAACGTATCTGCCCTCCAGGCTCTGAGCGAGGCCCTCGGCACTTCTACCGTCACCATCGACGATATGGAGACCGCAGGTCTGGTCCGCCCCGGCATGCCGGTCAAGGTCCTTGGCAACGGTGATGTCACTGCAAAGCTGGATGTCACTGCACACGCATTCTCCAAGAGCGCGATCGCGAAGATTGAGGCGAAAGAGGGTACGACTACAGTTCTCTAATAAACTATGGCAAATTTTACTCAGACATTAAAGAATATCTGGAAGATCGAAGAGCTCCGCAAGAGGATACTCTACACGATCGCTCTGATAGCAGTCTACAGACTCGGCTGCTACATTGTGATCCCCGGTATCGATGCCGCTCAGCTCGCCGGTCTTCAGAAGCAGTCATCCGAGGGCCTGCTCGGCCTTATGAACATGTTCTCGGGTGGTGCTTTCGGTAACGCCTCGGTGTTCGCACTGGGCGTTATGCCGTATATTTCTGCGTCCATCGTCATCCAGCTTCTGGGTGTGATGTTCCCCTTCTTCCAGCGCCTGCAGCGTGAGGGAGAGAGCGGCCGCAGAAAAATGAACCAGTACACAAGGTATCTTACCATCGTTATCATCGCAATCCAGGGTCCCGCGTATATCGCAAACCTGCGTGCACAGATCCCTGCCAGCGCCTTCCTGGCGCAGATGGGCAGCGGCTGGTATGCATTTATTGCAACGCTGATCCTGCTGGGCGGTTCGATGTTCGTGATGTGGCTCGGCGAGAGAATCACCGACCGCGGCGTGGGCAACGGCATCTCCCTGATAATTATGATAGGTATCATCGCACGTCTCCCCCAGGCCCTCTACCTCGAGCTTATGGAGAAGTTCACCAAGACTACCGGCGGTATCCTGATGTTCATCGTGGAGCTGATAGTCCTCTTCTTCGTGTTCGTGGCCACCATCGCCCTGGTTCAGGCCGTGCGCAAGGTTCCCGTGCAGTATGCCAAGCGCGTTGTGGGCGGCAAGATGTACGGCGGCGTGAAGAACAACATCCCCCTGAAGGTGAATGCGGCAGGCGTAATGCCCATCATCTTTGCCCAGGCGATGATGCTCATCCCGCTTCTGTTCACCCGCTTCGACGTCACCAAGGGTCTTGCAGCAGTGCTCAACAACCCCGTTGGATTCTGGTATAACTTCATCTTCGCTGTAATGGTCATCATCTTCACTTACTTCTACACGGCAGTGACGATCAACCCTACCAATATGGCAGAGGATCTCAAGAAGAACGGCGGTTTCATCCCCGGTGTCAAACCCGGCAGGAAGACAGCCGAATATCTTGATGCTATTATGTCCCGCATAACCCTTCCCGGCTCTTTCTTCCTGGCGATCGTGGCAATCCTGCCCGCATTCGCCCAGCTGCTCGGAGTCAACAACCAGTTCGCACCCTTCTACGGCGGTACTTCGCTGCTGATTCTCGTGGGCGTTGTGCTGGATACTCTGCAGCACATCGAGAGCCACCTGCTTATGCGTCACTATGATGGTCTTATGAAGACTGGTCGTCTCCAGGGCCGTTCAGGAATGTAACATTCTTTATAAAGTCAGGTAGAAATGATCAAAGTCAGAACCGAAGAAGAAATAGAGCTGCTCAGGGAGAACGCCCTGATTGTTTCCCGCACCCTCGCGGAGGTGGGCAAACACGTAGCTCCCGGTGTAACGACGCTGCAGCTTAACGCCATTGCCGAGGAGTTCATCCGCGACAACGGTGCCGTGCCGGGCTTCTTGGGTTATGGCGGATTCCCCTATACCCTCTGTACCTCAGTCAACGAGTACGTGGTGCACGGCTTCCCCTCGGACTATGTCCTCAAGGAGGGCGACATCGTCTCGGTGGACTGCGGTACGGTGTACAAGGGTTATTACGGGGACTCGGCCTATACCTTTGCCTGCGGAGAAATCAGTGCGGCTGACCGGGACCTCCTGGATACTACTGAACACTCCCTTTACAAAGGTATCGAGGCCGCCGTTTCCGGTTGCCGCACCGGCGACATCGGATATGCGGTGCAGACATTCTGCGAGGCTCGCGGCTACTCCGTGGTGCGCGAACTTGTGGGACACGGCATCGGCCGCGACATGCACGAATCTCCCGAAGTGCCCAACTACGGGCGCCGCGGGCACGGCGTGAAGCTTGTCGAAGGCAACGTGATCTGCATCGAGCCGATGATCAACGAGGGCGTCAAGGATGTATATCTCGCAGACGACGGCTGGGGCGTGTACACGGCAGACCGCAAGAAGTCGGCTCATTTTGAGATGACGGTTGTGGTGCGCCGGGGCGCTGCCGAGAGACTCACTACATTCGACTATATAAAGGATAATAAATAAACGATCAACGGAAAGAAACTATGCCCAAACAGTCATCAATAGAGAAGGACGGTACTATCGTGGAGGCGCTCTCCAACGCAATGTTCCGCGTTGAGCTGGACAACGGACACGTAATTATCGCCCACATTTCGGGCAAGATGAGGATGCACTACATCAGAATCCTGCCCGGTGACAAGGTGAAAGTAGAGATGTCTCCGTATGATTTGACCAAAGGAAGAATTTCCTTCAGATATAAATAACATTAAATTGATCATAGCGATATGAAAGTTAAAACATCCATCAAAAAGCGCAGTGACGATTGCAAGATCGTGAAACGCAAGGGCCGCTTGTATGTTATTTGCAAGAAGAATCCGAAATTCAAAATGCGTCAAGCATAATTATTAATAGAATAAACTTAAAAAGTAATAATAAATTATGGCACGTATAGCCGGAGTTGACTTACCTAACAACAAGCGCGGAGTTATAGGCCTTACCTATATCTACGGTATCGGTCGCAGTTCCTCCCAGAAAATCCTCTCCGAACTCGGAATCGACGAGGATATCAAGGTCAAGGACTGGAACGATGAGCAGATTGCAGCAATCCGTGGTAAGATTGCTGAAGAGTACAAGATCGAGGGCGAGCTTCGCTCTTCGGTTCAATTGAACATTAAACGACTGATGGATATCGGTTGCTATCGCGGCATCCGTCACCGTGTCGGTCTTCCTGTTCGCGGTCAGAGCACCAAGAACAATGCACGCACCCGCAAGGGCCGCAAGAAAACTGTCGCCAACAAGAAGAAAGCTACTAAATAGGAGACTTGAATTATGGCAAAAAAGACTACAACAAACAAAAAGAGAGTTGTTAAGGTTGATGCTTACGGACAACTTCATGTCTCTTCAACTTTCAACAATGTAATTGTCTCCATCACCAACTCCACAGGCCAGGTCATCAGCTGGTCTTCCGCTGGTAAGATGGGTTTCAGAGGTTCCAAGAAGAACACTCCCTATGCAGCTCAGGTTGCTGCACAGGACGCTGCCAAGGTTGCTTACGACCTGGGTCTGCGCAAGGTGAAGGCTTATGTGAAGGGCCCCGGCAGCGGCCGTGAGTCCGCTATCCGCACCGTGCATACCGAGGGTATCGAGGTCACCGAAATCATTGACGTAACACCGCTGCCTCACAACGGATGCCGTCCCAAAGGTCGTCGTAAAGTTTAATCTTCTAAAAAGGAATCAGAATTATGGCAAGATATACAGGGCCTAAAACCAAAATAGCCCGTAAATTTGGTGAACCGGTCTATGGACCGGACAAATATCTGGACAAGAAGAACTATCCTCCGGGACAGCACGGCTTGGCCAAGAAACGCAAGAAAGTGTCCGAGTACGGCGTTCAGCTGGCAGAGAAGCAGAAGGTTAAATACATCTACGGTCTTCTTGAGCGTCAGTTCAGCTCCATGTACGAGAAAGCAGCCAAGATGAAGGGCCGTACAGGTGAAAACCTCATCACTCTTCTCGAAAGCCGTCTTGACAACCTGGTGTACAGAATGGGTATCGCTCCCACCAGAGCGGCTGCGCGTCAGCTGGTGAGCCACTGCCACATCACCCGCAACGGTGAGGTTTGCAATGTTCCCTCCACCATTCTCCGTCCCGGTGACATTGTTGGTGTGCGTGAGCGTTCAAAGAGCCTTGAAGTGATTCAGGACAGCCTCTCCCACGGGACCGGCAAATACTCCTGGATCGAGTGGGACAGCGAAAAATGCGCAGGCAAGTATCTCAATACCCCTGAGCGTTCCGAAATCCCCGAGACAATCAACGAGCAGTATATCGTCGAGTTGTACTCCAAGTAGCAGCGTGAATTAAGCACTAACACCAATAAACAAATCAATTTATGGCAATATTAGCATTCCAAAAACCTGATAAGGTAATAATGCTGGACGCTACCGATACCTTTGGTCGTTTCGAGTTCCGCCCTTTGGAACCCGGTTATGCGACTACAGTAGGTAACGCGCTTCGCCGCATTTTGCTCTCATCTCTGGAGGGTTTTGCCATCACAAAGATCCGCATCGAGGGTGTCAAGCACGAGTTTGACACAATCCCCGGCGTTATGGAGAATGTGGTTGACATCATCCTTAACCTCAAACAAGTCCGTCTGAAGAGAATGATAGAGACCGAGGAGGGCGAAACTGCAACAGTGACTGTTAGTGGTAAGCAAGAATTCACCGCCGGAGACCTCGCCAAGAGCCTCTCTGCATTTACGGTACTCAACCCCGACCTGCACATCTGCACAATGGAGCCCAGCGTGAAAATCGTGATGGAGTTCTCCATTGGCAAGGGCCGCGGCTATGTCCCCGCAGACGAGAACAAAGACGATAAAATGCCGATTGGAACCATCGCGATCGACTCGATATTCACTCCTATCAAGAATGTGAACTACCGCAGGGAAGACTGCCGCGTAGAGCAGAAGACCGACTACGAGTCTCTGATTATCGAGATCACCACCGACGGCTCCATCACTCCCAAGGATGCGCTCAAAGAGGCAGCCAAGATACTCATCTATCACTTCATGCTCTTCTCTGACGACAAGATCACTCTTGAGGAGCAGGCAACCCCCGAGAACAAGAACCTTGACGAGGAGTCGCTGCGCATACGCCACCATCTTATGACCAAACTTCAGGATCTGGAGATTTCTGTCCGCGCCCTCAACTGCCTCAAGGCTGTCGAGATCGAGACAATCGCCGACCTGGTTTCCCACAAGAAGGAGGAGCTTATGAAGCTGCGCAACTTTGGCAAGAAGTCTCTCACCGAGATTGTGTACCTGGTAGAGAACAAGCTCAAGCTCAATTTCGGAATGGACATTTCTAAGTACAACATTGATAAAAAAGAATAACAGGATATGAGACACAACAAGTCAATTAACCATCTGGGTCGCAAAAGCGGACACCGCAAGGCGATGCTTGCCAATATGGCCTGCTCTCTCATCATGCACAAGAGAATCGAGACCACAGTGGCCAAGGCAAAGGCTTTGAGGATGTATGTCGAGCCCCTCATCACCAAGAGCAAAGACGACTCGACCCACTCCCGCCGTACCGTATTCAGCTATCTGAAGCAGAAAGAGGCGGTGACCGAGCTCTTCCGCGTTGTGGCACCCAAGATCGCAGAGCGTCCGGGCGGATACACCCGTATCGTCAAGACCGGCTTCCGCGCAGGTGACGCAGCCGATATGGCTATCATCGAGCTGGTAGACTTCAACGAGGCAGCTCTCGCAACTACCGAGAAGGCTGCTGCCAAGAAGCCCGCTACCCGCCGCAGCCGCAGCAAGAAGGCTGACGCCCCCAAGGCAGAGGCTCCCAAAGCTGAGGAAGCACCCAAGGCAGAGGAGTAGACGCCCTCCGCATCAAAGCACGGCGCACGGCAGACCGCAAGGCCTGCAGTGCGCTGTGCTTTTGTTTTACCCCATAATTTGCATAACTTCGCCCTGATTAAACCCGATTTTGTATGAAAAGGACATTTCTCTCGCTTATATGCATATTGGCCTCGGCGGCCGCAGTCTCTGCGCAGGACATCCACGACGGCGCGGCATACCGCCTCAACATAGAGCGCTCGCTCTGGTACGGCACCTCCTGCTCTGCCGGCCTCGCACGCGAGGATATGGCTTCCTGGCGCAATGTGGCCCTGGGCGGCAGCATCACCGGCGGCTCGTTTACCGATGCCTGGGATGCCTCCCGGCAGAACACAATGGCCCTGGGCGGGGATATGCTGATGGAAATCGCCGGCTTCAAGGTGGCGGCGGAGGTCAATTTCGACGCCGACCGCCGGCACAAGAGCCGCTACAACAATTCGCTCTACGACCTGGAGTTGGATATGCCCTTTTTTGTGGCGCTCAACGACGACGAAGATTTCCTTTGGAAGAGGCGCAGCGCGTCGGTGGGGATCCGCGCAGCCAGCCCGCTGATGCTGGGCGACGCCCTCTCGCTGGGGCTCGGCATAAACTTCAGGGGCAAGGGAGCGAACAAGAATGACGCCCCCACGGCCCGCTACAACGGCTTTGAAATGGAGATTGCCCCCAGCGCCACCTATGCAATCGACGACGACAACATTCTGGGCCTGACCCTTTCATATAAGACGATGCCTGCAACCAGCCGCATCAACGCCGGCGGCGAGGCGACCACCGTGGCGCTGATGTACGGGCTCGGCTCGTTTGACAACCGCTGGGCGGGCGGCGACTTCGGCATCGGCGACATCAGCTACGCCTCTTCCTTAATGGGGGCGGACCTCTTCTACAACCGCGAAAATCTGTTGTCCCAGGTCTCCCTGCACAAGGGGGGCACGACCGTAAAAGAGGCGGGCACGTCATTCGGCCAGGTGGACAAGTTCCTGGTGGGAGCCGGACTCAGATATTTTGCTTCGGAGGACCGCGGGAGCGTCCTGAACTTTGACTTTGACTACAATCTGAATTACTGGCTGAAGGGAGGCACCACCATCGCCGACAACAACCTGATTGCCGCCGACCTGGGATTCACCCGGTACACCGACATCGCCTCCGACGGCAGCTTTGACTGGACATTCGGTGCGGGCACCGACTTCAATATGATAAGTCTGCGCCGCTATGTGCCCGATGCAACCCTCAAGGGGAACGGCATCACCCCCTATGTGATGCTGGGCAAGAACCTCAAGCTGGCGCACGAGAGTTCGCTGCTGGTGACGGGCAATCTGGGCTACAACTTTGCCTTCGGGGCAGAATACACCTACGGCGGCTCCAAAGTAGACGGCAATTATTTCGTGAACGATATGTACAGCGACGAGGCGGACTATCTGGGCAGCTATTATATCCGCGCCAAGGTGGACGCCCGCTACACCTACCGCCTGAACACGCTGCTCTCTGCCTATGCAGCGGTTGGCGGAATGATGCTGATGCCCACGGTGAGCGCAAGCTCCAGAGTGGCTCTGGCGCTGACTGTCGGGGTGCTGTTCTAAATTGGGGAAGCCCTGAGGCGGGGGGCTAGAAGAGGCCGTGCAGCTGCGCGGTGATCAGGTCGCAGACGGTGCTGAAGTCGGCAGGCTCCTCCTCGAAATTGAGCTTGTCCACATCAAGAATCAGCAGTTTGCCGTCTTTGTAGCCGGAAATCCACTTCTCATAGCGCTCGTTGAGGCCGTTGAGATAGTCGATGCGGATGCTGCTCTCGTATTCGCGGCCGCGCTTCTGGATTTTGCCCACAACGTTGGGCACCGAGCTGCGCAGGTAAATCAGCAGGTCGGGGGCCTTGACCAGAGAAATCATCAGGCTGAAGAGGTCGCTGTAGTTCTCGAAGTCGCGGCTGCTCATAAGCCCCATATCGTGGAGGTTGGGGGCGAAGATGTTGGCATCCTCGTAGATGGTGCGGTCCTGCACGATTACATCGTTGCTGCGTGAGATTTCCACTACATCGCGGAAGCGCTTGTTGAGAAAATAGACTTGGACGTTGAACGACCAGCGCTCCATATCTTCATAAAAATCTGCAAGATAGGGGTTGTGGTCCACAGGTTCGAAGCGGGGGGTCCATTTGTAGTGCTCGCAAAGCATACGTGTCAGCGTGGTTTTGCCGCTGCCGATATTTCCCGCGATGGCGATGTGCATTGTGTCGTTTTCTTAAGATTGAACACACAAAATTACTAAAAGACTTTTTAATTTTGCGGTTATGTATAAGGTTTTTTACTTCAACCCGCTAAGAGTGTGCAATTATGTGCTGTACAACGGCAGCGGCGAGTGCGTCATAGTGGACCCCGGCGCTGGCAGCGATGCCGAGCGCGCCCGGCTGGAGGGCTTCATAGACAAGCAGGGGCTTTCCGTGAAGGCCATACTGCTGACCCATGGCCATTTTGACCACGTGCTCTCGCTGCGGCAGGCGGCGGCCAAATGGCAGGTGCCGGTGTATATGCACCCCGCGGACAGCGGCGTGTTTGCCGCCGCGGCGCACATCTGCCCCGCATTCGGGATGCAGTATGAGCCGTATGAGGGGGAAATCCTGGACATCCGCAACTGCACCGGCAGTCTGCCGGAAGGGCTGCGGTTCGAGGTCATCCCGACCCCTGGCCACACTCCGGGAGGCGTCTGCCTCTATCTGGAGAGCGATGGGCTGCTGCTGAGCGGCGACACCCTCTTCTGCGGCGGGGTGGGGCGCACCGACCATCCCGGCGGCAACTTTGACCAGCTGCTGGGCAGCATCAAGAGCGGAATCCTGACACTGCCGCCGCAGACCGATGTGCTGCCGGGGCACGGATATGCCACGACAATTGAAGACGAAATCGCTGCAAATCCCTTTTTGCAATAGATGGACAGTATCGAAATCACAGGCGCGCGGTCGCACAACCTCAAGAACATATCCCTCTCCATCCCCCGCGACAAGCTGGTGGTGGTGACGGGAGTGAGCGGCAGCGGCAAGAGTTCCCTGGCCTTCGACACAATCTACGCCGAGGGGCAGCGCCGCTATGTGGACACCCTCAACACCTACGCGCGGCAGTTTATGGGGATGCTGGAGCGGCCCGATGTGGACGACATCCGCGGCCTGAGCCCCATCCTGGCCATAGAGCAGAAGACCACCGGGCGCAATCCCCGCTCCACCATAGGGACTCTGACAGAAATCTACGACTTCTTCCGTCTGCTGTATGCCCGCGCGGCGCAGGCCTACTCCCCCGTGACCGGCAAGGAGATGGTCCGCTACACCGACGCGATGATCGCGGAGCTGATAATGAAGGAGTACGACGGCCGCAAGCTGTTGCTGCTCTCGCCGTTGGTGCAGGGGCGCAAGGGACACTACAAGGATCTGTTCGAGCATCTCGTTAAGAAGGGCTACAACCAGGTGCTGGTAGATGACGAGCTGCGCGACCTCTCCACGATAACTCCGCTGGACCGCTACAAGACCCACTTCATATATCTTGTGGTGGACAAGCTCAAGATAGACGGCAATGCCGGCAGCAGGGTGGCCTCTTCGCTGGCCACAGCCCTTGCGCAGGGCAAGGGGAGCATCGCCTTGATGGAATACGGCGGCGGGCCGCTGCGCTTTCTGAGCAAGAACTATGTGTGCCCCGACACAGGGCTGTCGTTCAGCACCCCGGCCCCCCACACCTTCTCTTTCAACTCGCCCCAGGGGGCCTGCCCGCACTGCGGCGGCCTGGGCAAGGTGATTTGTATGGAGCGGGAGAAGATTATCCCCGACGGCAGCCGCTCGATTGCGGAGGGGGGGATTGTGCCGCTGGGCCCCAGCCGCAAGAACGCCCTGTTCGACACCATCGAGGCGCTGGCAAAAAAATACAAATTCTCACTTAAAGACCCCATCGACTCGATTCCCGAGGAGGCTATGAGCGCGCTGCTCTACGGCTCTGAGGATTTGCTGAGGGTGGGCAGCGGCAGCGAGCAGCAGATGGTCACCTTCGAGGGACTCATCCCGCGCGCGGTGGCCGCTTCCGAGGGGGATGACTCCCAGCCCCGCAAAGAGCAGCGGTATGTGCAATACACCGTGTGCCCCGAGTGCGGCGGCACCCGGCTCAAAAAGGAGTCGCTCTGCTTCCGCCTTGACGGCAAGAACATAGCGGAGGTGGCGGCAATGGACATCGACGCCCTCTACGACTGGGTCAAGGTGCTGCCGCTGCATCTGGACCACCGCCAGAAGCTCATCGGCGGCGCCCTGCTCAAGGAGATCGGCGACCGGGTGGGCTTCCTCAGGGATGTAGGGCTGGGATATCTATCGCTGGACCGCCCGGTGGCGACCCTCTCCGGCGGCGAGAGCCAGCGCATCAGGCTCGCCACGCAGATCGGCAGCAAGCTGGTGAATGTCCTCTACATTCTGGACGAACCCAGCATCGGGCTGCATCAGAGAGACAACGACAAGCTGATAGCGTCGCTCAAGACGCTGCGCGACGAGGGCAATTCGGTGCTGGTGGTGGAGCACGACCGCGAAATAATGGAGCAGGCGGACTGGCTGGTGGACCTCGGCCCCGGTGCGGGCGAACTTGGCGGCGAACTGCTCTACAACGGCTCTCCCAAGGACATTGCGTCGGCCCCGTCGACCCCCACCACCGATTTTCTGATGGGGCGCAAGGCCATTGAGGTGCCCGCAGTGCGGCGCAAGGGGAGCGGCAAGTGCCTCGTGCTGCGCGGCGCAAGGGGCAACAACCTCAAGAATGTGGACCTGACCATCCCGCTGGGCTGCCTGGTGGGCATCAGCGGCGTGAGCGGCAGCGGCAAAAGTTCGCTGATTGCGCAGACCCTGATGCCGCTGCTCAGCAACAAGTTCTATCGCTCTCTCTATCCGGTGCTGCCCTACGACGCCCTGGAGGGGATTGAAAACATAGACAAGGTGATTGAGGTGGACCAGCGCCCCATAGGACGCTCTCCCCGCAGCAATCCCGCCACATACGTGAATGTGTTCACCGCCATCCGCGAGCTGTTCGGGCAGACCCCGGACGCCAAAATCCGCGGCTTCAAGGCGGGACGCTTCTCGTTCAACACCGCCGGCGGGCGCTGCGAGGCCTGCAAGGGGGCCGGCATCCAGGAGATCGAGATGCGCTTTCTGCCCCCCGCGCACGTCACCTGCAAGGAGTGCGGAGGCAAGCGCTACAAGCCCGACACCCTGGCGGTGCACTACAAGGGGAAGAACATAAACGACGTGCTGGAAATGACTATTTCCCAGGCGTGCGAGTTCTTCAAGTCCAACCCCTACATCTACCCCCGCATCAAGGCGCTGGAAGATGTCGGGCTGGGGTATGTGAAGCTGGGACAGCCCTCAACGACCCTCTCCGGCGGCGAGAGCCAGCGCGTAAAGCTGGCCGCCGAGCTCAGCCGCAAGAGCACCGGCAACACCCTCTACCTGCTGGACGAGCCCACCACGGGGCTGCACTTCGGCGACATAAAGCAGCTGATGGAGGTTCTGCAGCTGCTGGTGGACCAGGGCAACACGGTGATTGTCATAGAGCACAATCTGGACGTGCTCAAGAGTGTGGATTATCTTGTGGATATGGGGCCCGAAGGGGGGGCGGCCGGCGGCAACATCGTGTGCAGCGGCACCCCTGAGGATGTGGCCCGCTGCACAGAGTCCTACACCGGCAGATATCTCAAAAAGCTATTCTCCGATCTCGGCTAGGATGCCGTCCATCTTTGCGTAGTGCTCCAGAGTCCAGAGCACAAAGCGTATATCCACGCACACGCAGCGGTTGTATGCCGCAGTGAACGAGGCGTTGCTTGCGAGCGACTCCTTGTTGCCGTCGAATGCCAGGCCGATGAGCTCTCCGCGCGCATTCAGCACCGGGCTGCCGGAGTTGCCCCCGGTGATGTCGTTGTCGGTGATGAAGTTCACCGGGAAGGCGGCGTCGCAGCTGTCGCACAGCAGGCATCGCCAGTCGCTCTTGAGGCAGAAGTCGTGGGCTGCGGTGTCTTCCTTGGCCAGGATGCCGGAGGCGCAGGTCTGCCAGGGGACCTTTTTGCAGCCACGGCGGAAGCTCTTCACGGTGCCGAATGTCAGGCGCATAGTGAAGTTGGCGTCGGGATACTGCTCCAGACCCCGCCGCTGCCGATTCTGATAGAGGGCGCGGGTGTAGCGGTGCTCCAGCTCGTTCACCGTCACCCCCTGCTCCAGCTCTCTCTGAACCGAAGCGAAGGCGGAGGCGTTGATGTCGGTGAAAAAGCGGAAGAGGCCGTCTTCGCGCGTCACTGGACGGTCGAGCCAGAGATATTCCGCCATAGCGTCGTAGTCGCTGCCAAAGCGGCTCTTGAGCTCTTTCTGGAAGGCGCCGAGATATTTGTCGGGCTCGTTCTCAAAATATTCTTCTATGCAGTAGCGGAAGAGGTCCCGCTCCACGCGCATATCCAGGGCGGCGTATTCCTTCTCCAGATTCAGCCCGGACACATTGTTCTTGAGCTTGAGGCATATAAGGTTGAGGCCGCCGCAGCGCACCAGGGTCTCGCGGTAGTAGATTTCTCCGCGCTTCACGTCGCTGATGTCGCGGTATCTGGCCTTGATGGCCTGCAGAAGGGAGTCGCAGCCGTGCATCTTGTGCTCTTCGCGGCGCTTGCAGCGGACGACGCCATATTTTTTGTAGCAGTCCACCTGCCCCTCGTCAAGCTCCTGCACATTGCTCAGGGAGAAGAATTTGTCGGCATATTTGAGGCGGACTGCCGGGTCGGCGTCCATCCAGTGCCGCAAAATCTCCATCTGACGGCCGCGGATGCGGTTGGAGATGGGCAGCGAGAGGTTCTGCTCGAACTCGACTTTATATGAGGAACTGTAGCGGTCGGTGCGCCCCGGATAGCCGATGACCATTGCAAAGTCGCCCGGGGCATAGCCGCTGCGGCTGATTTGCAGGTGGCGGCGGGGGTTGAGGGGGGCGCCGTCCTTGTAGACGCGGTAGAGGGCGAAGTCGCACTTGTGCTGGGGCCACTCCCAGTTGTCCACGTCTCCGCCGAAGGCGGCGATGCTCACGGGCGGGGCGGCCACCAGGCGGACGTCGTCGTAGACATCGTAAAGCGCCATATAGTAGCGCTCGCCGGCCCACATCGCCGAGAGGGAGGCGTCGTAGCCGGTCTGGGCGGCATAGCGCTTCTCCATAATCCAGCTCAGGCGGCGCAGGCCGGTGGATTTGCCTGCGGCGGCCTCCTGCTCCTTGAGGGCACCGACCTCGTCGGTGACATCGATTATGCGGTGCAGCAGGTAGGCCTTCTTACCCTTTATGGCAATCTCCTCGCTGCGGCTCATGGCCCAGAACCCGTCTTCCAGATAGTTGTGCTCCGGGGTGCTGAGGGCGTGGACGTCGCCGTAGGCGCAGTGGTGGTTGGTCACCAGCAACCCTTCGGAGGAGATGAAGCTGCCGGTGCAGCCGAAGTCCAGCGACACTATGGCGTCGCACAGGCCGCCGCTCTCTTCGTTGTAGATGTCGCCGGAAGATAGCTCCAGCCCCTTCTGTTGCATCTGCGCCTCCAGGGCGCGGGAAATTGCGTTAACCAGCCACATACCTTCGTCGGCGCGGGCCAGGAGGCAGCACAGCAGCGCCGCCAGGGTCAGAAAGGCTCTTTTCATATTATTCGGCTTCTACATAGGGGCGGCAGACGCCCTTCTCGGTGAATTTGATGCGGGCGTCCTCTTCGCGGACGTCATCCTCTGCATAGCTGATGCTCCATTTTTCCATAGTGAGGAGCTCCCAGAGCTTCTCTTCCGTCATAGGGTCGGCAAAGCGGATCTGCAGGGCGGGCTTGTAGTCGCCGTTGAGGTTGAGATAGAGGCCGATGACCCCCTCCTCCTTGGAGATATGGTTGCTCAGGTAGGGGAGGTTGCGGCGGACGATGGGCTTCTCGTAGTTGGGGTCGGCAATTTCGTAGATAAACTGCGGCTTGTCTTTGTAGACCTCCTTGCGGCTGAGCACCACGGTGGAGTCGCCGTCGGGGTAGCGCCCCTTGTATTCCGCCTTGAAGGGGGCGAACATCCTCTGCAGGTAGTCGGTGGTGGCGATGCGCCCCTCGCCCTCCTCCATCTTGACGAACTGGAAGTCGACAGGGGTGCTCTTGACTCCGCCGCCGTGCAGGGGCATATCCAGAGACTTCTTTTCCACTACAGAGCGGAAGAAGTCGCTGTCAAGAGGCTCTGCGGGGTCGGCATAAACCCTGACTATCAGCGGGCAGGCGTATTCCGACTCGAGGCCGTAGATCCGCTTGCCGGTGAGGCGCATCTGCAGTCCCAGATAGTTGAGGTCCAGCTTGTCGAACATCTTGTCGGTGCGGATGGTGACTATCTTGAGGCTGTCCAGGAGGGCGGGGTCGGGGGTCGCCACCTTGAATGTGGAGGGGTCGAACACCTTGCCGCGCAGGGTCTGCTCGTCTATTGCGGCGGGGTCATATTTGATTACGACGGTGTGGCTGCCGACGTAGGTCTTGACGCCGTACACGCCGCGGATTTTCTCCATCTTGCTCTTGAAGGCCATAGAGCTGCCGTAGCATTTCACTGTCTTGAGATTCTCTATCTTGAGGGTGGAGAGGGCGAGGCTGTCGGCGGCGCCCCAGCTCTCGTTGATGGTGGGCAGTTCTGTGCGCTGGCCGGCGAAGTAGGCCGCCAGGGCAATCAGCACCGCCAGCAGGGCGGGAAGATATTTGCCGAAGCCGCATTTTTTGCCGCTCTTGCAGTTCCCGATGCTGAGGGCCCCCACGGGGCAGGCGGCCACGCACTCGCCGCAGAGGGTGCAGTCCACAGAATTGACCTTGCCGCCGAAGTCGGGCACCGAAATGTTGTAGGGGCACACCTTGCGGCAGCGGTAGCAGCTGTGGGTGCAGGTCTCCTGGTCCACGGCGACGTGCAGCAGCTGTCCCTTGGGCTTGCCGCAGAATATTTCAAGCAGATAGCCGATGATGCAGAGGGCGGCCAGCGGCCATACAAAGCTGAAATGCACCCCGCAGAGGCTCAGGACCCAGAACACGATCCCCGCCCCCGCGAGGGCGAAGTAGAACTTGAAGGTGTTGGAGAGGGCCCCCAGCGGGCAGATGTATCTGCACCAGAAGCGCTTTATGAAGAGGGCGGGCACAATCACCAGAAACAGCGACGCGAGGCTCATCCAGAGCACTATCTCCCCCTTGAAGCCTGTGGCGGCGGCGTAGTAGGGGTCCAGCTTCTTGCAGAAGAGCTCGCTGCTGGAGATGGTCATATACGCAATCCAGAAGAGCAGGGCATACTTGACGATGCGCAGAATCTTGTCTGCGGCGCTGCCGCTCTTGATTTCGAGGCTCTTGATGTGCAGCGCGTGCCCCGCCTTGCCCAGCAGGTCCTCCACCGATCCGACGGGGCAGAGGAAGGCGCAGAAGAGCTTGCTGAACAGAATCACCGCGATGGCCAGGCCGATGCCCATCATAATCTGGGCGGAGGACATCGAGCAGGGGAGGGACCCTCTGGAGAGGAAGGTGCCGAAGGCCTGCAGACCCCCCATCGGGCAGTAGGCTTCGGGGTCGACCGGCTCCATCGCCGGGAAAATCTTGGCAGCGAGGCCGCTCAAAAAGAAAACGAGGGCCGCCAGCACTCCCCACTGCAGGAGATACTTGGGCCAGTTCTTGCAAATCAGTGATTTCTTGCTCATAGCTCTTTTTAGGGATATAAAATTTGCGCAAAAGTAATTAATTTTGCGCGCTGTGAAAACAAGAAGACTCATATTGCTTTTTGCCTGCCTTTTTTCCTGTGCGCAGGCCTTTGCCCAGACATATACTCTCTCCGGCGTTGTCAGCGACAAGGAAACGGGTGATCCTGTGGAGTTTGCCGCAGTGGCGATAGAGTCCACGGGGCAGTGGGCCACCGCAGACGCCAAGGGGCGCTTCTCCATTTCCGGCATCAGCGCCGGCAGCGCAGAAGTCAAAGTTTACTGCCTGGGATATGTCACCTGGCAGCGGGAAATCAAGATTTCGCGCGACATCACCAATTTTTCCGTGGCGCTGCTGCAGGACAACCTGGCGCTGGAGAGCGCGGTGGTCACTGCGCAGGAGAATTCCTCCTCCGCCACCACATCGCGCAGGATAGACCGCACGGCGCTGGAGCAGGTGCAGATGCTGAATGTCTCCGACATCGCCAGCCTGCTGCCGGGCGGAAGCACGGTCAACCCCAATCTGACCGGGAGCGGCGGGCAGATAGCCATCCGCAGCGAGTCCTCGGGCGAGGGGGGCAACTCCACATTCGGCACAGCGGTGGAGGTGGACGGCGTGCGCCTCTCCAGCAACGCCTCCTTCTCGGGGGCCGACCGTTCCGGCACTAATCTCAAGGGCGTATCCACCAACAATATAGCATCTTCCAACGTGGAGTCGGTGGAGGTAATCACCGGCGTCCCCTCGGTGGAATACGGCGATATGACATCCGGCGTGGTCAAAATCAACACCAAGCGGGGCAAGACCCCCTTCACGGTGACAATGACCACCAGCCCCAACACCAAGCAGGTCTCCCTGAGCAAGGGCTTCGGCCTGGGGACGAATTCGCGCGGGGGCAGCCGCGGCACTCTCAACACCAGCGCGGAGTACACCCGCTCCATATCGCTGCAGATGTCGCCCTACACCTCCTATGAGCGCAAGCAGGTGTCGCTGGCCTGGAACAACACCGTTTCAAGGGGGATATTCGAGCAGACGCCCCTCTCTGTGAGCGCCTCGCTCACCGGCAACGCGGGCGGCCTGGACAACAGGGCCGACCCCGACCGCTCCACCGAGGCCTATACCCGCAGCCGCGACAACACCCTGCGCGGCAGCCTCGCCTTCAACTGGCTGCTGAGCAAGAGCTGGATCACCAACATAGAGCTCAAGGCTTCTGCCGTATATTCCGACAAGCTGAGCCGCGAGAACACCTCGGTGTTCGGCACCACGGCGCAGGCCGCCCTGCACACCACAGAGCAGGGATATCTCTTTGCCGACCGGATTCCCGCCGGGCAGTGGTACAATATGATGGTGCTGGACGACAAGCCCTTCAACTCCAAAGTCTCGCTCAAGGCCAACTGGGCCCGCAGTTTCGGCGACGTCAAGAACAGGTTCAAGGCGGGCGCCGACTGGACCCTGGACCGCAACTATGGGCAGGGGCAGTATTCAGAAGATATGTCCACCGCCCCCACATACCGTCCGTATGACTACAGCAAGGTCCCCGCGATGCACAATGCGGCCGCCTATGCAGAGGACGACATCGTGTTGCCCGTGGGGCGCAGCGGAGAGCTGAACCTGGTGGCGGGCGTGCGCTGGGACAACACAATAATCAGCGGCTCGGCATACGGCACCACAAGCAGCCTCTCGCCCCGCTTCAACGCCCGCTACAGCCCGTTTTCCGAGAAAGGGCGGCGCGGCCGCACCCTGCGCGACTTCTCGGTGAGGGCCAGCTGGGGCCAGGCGGTGAAGCAGCCTTCCTATTCGATACTCTTTCCCCAGCCGACTTATTACGACATAAACGTGTTCACCTCCACCGCGGGCAGCATCAACGACCTCTACAGCGCCTATTATGTGCTGCCGCGCACCATCGTGTACAATTCCGCCCTGCGCTGGCAGCGCAACCGGCAGGCGGAGGTCGGGGTGGACTTCAACCTGGCGGGGCACAAGGTGAGCCTGGCCGCCTTTATGAGCAGGACCCTTGACGCCTACCGCCTGGTGAACGACTACGAGCGGTTCAGCTATCTCTACACCCCCACCGACGCCATAAAGAACAGCGAGGCGGCAAGCGCGATACCCGCCGCCGACCGCGTCTTCTCGGTGGACCCCGAAAGCGGCGTCATCACAGTGAGCGACAAGAGCGGGGCCAACCCTTCCGCCACCCTCGCCGGCCGCAAGATGGACGGCTTTACGGCAACTTATTACGAGGACAACGACGACAATCCGATTGTGCGCCGCGGATTTGAATATGTGGTGGACTTCAAGCGGATAAAGTCGCTCAACACCCAGATACGCCTGGACGGCACCTACTACACATACAAGCAGGTCTACACCGACTATATGCCGTATGTGGCCACCTCGCAGATGGGCTACGACCGCACTCCGCTCAAATATGTGGGCTACTACGTCGGCGGATACAAGACCTCCAACGGCCAGCAGACCCGCAGCCTCAAGACCAATGTGACCGTCACCACCAACATCCCCAAGGTGAGGATGGTGGTCTCCTTCAAGCTGGAGGCCTGCCTGCTGCACTACAGCCGCACCCTGAGCGAAAATGCCGACGGCAGCCGCCGCTCGTATGTAATCGCCGACCGCTCCGATCTGACTTCGCGCGTGGAGGAGGCCTCCATCTACGACGGCGACTGCTACACCGTGCTCTACCCCGACAAATACTACTCCTACAGCGACGGCACGCTGCGCGACTTCTGGCCCGACTTTGTGGAGGCCAAGAGCAGCGACCCGCAGAAATATTCCGATATGGTGTCGCTGGTGCAGACCACCTCATACAACTACACCTTCAAGGAGAGCCGCCTGACCCCCTATTTCAGCGCCAACTTCAATGTGACCAAGGAGATCGGCGATGTGGCGTCGATATCGTTCTACGCCAACAACTTCTTCAACAATATGTCGCAGCTCTATGACAGCCGCACCGGCAACCGGATATCCGTGACAAGCTACATACCCAAGTTTTACTACGGGCTCACCCTCAGACTCAAATTTTAATGATAAACAATAAGTAAGGTTATGAAAAAGATTCTTTCAATTTTCTCTTTTGCCGCGCTGCTCTTTGCGGCGGCATCCTGCAAGGACGTCGTGCCCGACATCAGGCTCGTGGACATTGAAGTGCAGCTGGCGCTCGACGGCGAGCCTATGGCTGTGGAGAATGTCCCCGTCACCCTGGTGGACGCTTCCGGCACCGTTTATGACACCCTCACCAACGCGAGCGGCGTGGCTCTGTTCAGCGTTCCCGCGGACAACTACACCGCGAGCGCATCGTTCAAGCAGAGCGGCGACGCCGAGGCCTACACCTACAGCGGCAGCAACAGCTCCATCGCAGTGCTCAACGCCACCACAAACCAGTTTTCCGTGGCTCTGAACAAGGTCGTATCCCAGCAGATAATCATCAAGGAGATCTACAGCGGCGGCTGCACCACTGACGCAGGCAAGCATTACACCAACGACGCCTACATCGTGCTCTACAACAACTCCGATGTGGAGGCCGACGCCACCAACATAGCAATCGGTATGCTGGCTCCCTACAACAGCAACGCCACCAACAAGTATTATGGCACTGACGGCGTCCAGAGCTACGCACAGGAGAGCTGGCTGCCCGCAATCGGCGCCATCTGGTCTTTCTCTTCCGATGTGACCATTGCCCCCTATTCGCAGATTGTCGTGGCAGTCTTCGGCGCGATAGACCACACCGAAACGGTGGGGACTTCCGTGGCCCTGAACAACCCCGACTACTATGTGATGACCGCCAACGAGCAGTTCAAGAATGCGAAATATGTGGTTGACGACGCAATTCCCGCAACCCACTATATGACCACGGTTCCCTTTACGCAGGGCAATGCCTGGGCCCTCTCCAACAACTCCCCCGCAGTGTTCCTGATGAAGGCTTCCAAGGCCGACATCGAGGCAATGAGCCTGGACACCGAGGCATTTGACCACACTATGGGCACATCTGCCGCCTTCAATGTGGTGAAAGTGGCCAAGAGCTCCATTGTGGATGCAGTCGAGGTGTGGAACGGCGCCAAGACCCCCGAGGAGTCCAAATACAGATTCTCCTCCGACGTGAACAGCGGCTATGTGATGATGACCAACAAGCTGGGCTACACAATCTACCGCAATGTGGACAAGGCTGCCACCGAGGCTCTCGCAGAGAATGAGGGCAAGCTGGTATACAACTATGCCCTGGGCACCGAGCCCGGCAGCGCCGCCAATCTCGCGAACGGCACCACTGACCCCTCCGGCATCGACGCCGAGGCTTCTATCGCTGCCGGTGCGCACATAATCTACTCCGAGACCAACAACACTGCAACCGACTTCCACCAGAGGGCACAGAGCTCTCTGAAATAGTTACCACGCCATATGTTCCGCTCCAGAAACTTCCTTTGCACGGCCGCTGCGCTCTGCCTCGCCGCCCTTCCGGCGGCCGGGCAGCAGGATTGCGGCTTTGTGCTGCAGACGAATCCCCACTTGCAGAGCGCCAATGCCGCGCTTCTGACGCGACTGGGGGTTGAAAGCCTCTCCACCGCGGTCATTTCCGCCACAAAAGATAACGGGGGGCTTATGGACATCGGCTCTTCTGCCGACAGTTTTACGGGCGGGGCGCAGGCGCAGACTTACAACAGATTATCGGAAAGGACAGTCTTCTATGGAGGACTGTCCTATTCCAATTTTCAGGGGAAACAGATGGGCGGGCCCGTGCTGATGGACCCCGACTTCAACCCCTTCGGCCTGCTGGAAGACAACTCCGACACCGCCGGGAGCAAAAAGCGCGAACTCTACGCGATGCAGGGGGCGCTGGCATACTCCCTGACGCGGAAGCTGGCCATCGGCGGACGCCTGGACTACCTCTGCGGCGACCAGACCAAGGTCAAGGACCCCCGGTTTTCCAACATCCTCAAGGATATGGACCTCTCCCTGGGACTTGACTATGCGGCAAGCGAGAGCCTCGATGCCGGATTCAACCTGCGCTACCGCAACAGCGTGGAGCAGATTATGGGCGGGCTCTACGGCGACACAGACCGCACCTACTTCATAATCCGCGACCGCGGCTGGTTCTTCGGCACCCGCGAGGGGCTGGGCGGCGACAGCGGCATCGTCTCCACCCAGGAATACCGCCCCGTGAACAACACCTTCTGCGGGGCCGGCCTGCAGATTGACTGGCGCGGCAGCGCGGCCAGGGTCTTTGTGGAGGCGGAAATTCTGGCGCGCAACGGCTATTACGGCCGCAAGACATCCACCTCCCCCGTCTATTACGAGTGGAGCGGCGCGCAGACCTCCCTCAAGGGGAAGATTCTGCTGCCGCGCGGCGAGCGGCTCTCCCTGATAGATTTCAACCTGGGCTACACCCCCGTGAACAACCGCGAGAACACCTTTACCTACACCACCGAGGCGGGCAAGAACACCGTGGTGAACTACACCGGGCAGAAGCAGTCCCTGAGCCGCACCGACCTCGCCGCATCGGCAGGCTACACCTTCTTCAAGGGGACTGGCGGCTACAAGCCCGAATTCAAGGCGGGGGGCGCTCTGGAATATGCCGCCCGCAACCAGCGCACCACCGTGACCCCCTTCTACCGCACCAACAGCTACAGCAGCGTCACCGCCAGCGCCTTCTGCGAGTGGAACCTGGCCAGGGGCAAGAACATATTCTCCCCCGGCGCGACCCTGCTGCTCTACAGCGGCAGCGGCAACCGCGCCACCGACGGCTCTTACTCCGGCGGCACTTCCACCACAATACTCAGCTTTGACAACTGGCTCGACCGTCAGTTCGAGTATCTGACCGCCTCCCGCGCAGGCGCCGCACTCTCTTTCACTTACACCCGCCTTCTGCCCAAGGGGCGCGCGCTGCAGGTGACAGCATCTGACAGATTCGTTTCACTCCTCTCCAAGCCTGAATACCTTGACGGCAGCGTGCGCAACATCGCCACGCTTGCAGTCGGCATAAATCTTTAAAAAATATGAGAAGAATTCTTGCGACCGTGGCCGCGCTGGCCGTTGCCGCCAGTGCGCTGGCGCAGCATATCCCCGACAGCAAATCCATCACCCGCGGGCAGCTGCCCAACGGCCTGACCTACTACATAGCCCATAACGGCAACCCCGCCGGCTGCGCGGAATTCTTCATAGTGCACAATGTGGGGGCGATGCAGGAGGAGGACAACCAGAACGGCCTCGCCCACTTTCTGGAGCATATGGCCTTCAACGGCACCCGCCACTATCCCGACAAGGGGATAATCGAGTTCCTCTCCCGCGAGGGGGTGCGCTTCGGCTACAATGTGAACGCCTACACATCTCGCAATGAGACGGTGTACAACATCTCCAAAGTGCCGCTGGTGCGCGATTCGTTTGTGGATTCGGTGCTCTTGGTGCTGCGCGACTGGAGCTGCGACATCTCCTGCGAGCAGGACGAGCTCGACGACGAGCGCGGGGTGATAAGCGAGGAGTGGCGCCTGTTCGACAACTCCCGCAACCGGATGTCGCAGCGGCAGACGGAACTCATCTACAAGGGGGGCAAGCAGCCCCTGCGCAGCGTTGTGGGGACCCTGGAGGTCATCAACGGCTTCAAGAGAGAGGAGATTCTGGATTTTTACCACAAGTGGTACCGCCCCGACCTGCAGGCGATAATCGTGGTGGGCGACTTTGACGTGGAGCAGATGGAAAGCCGCATCCGCGCCATCTTCTCCGACATTCCCGCGGCGGTGAACCCCGCCGCCAAGGAGGCGTATATGCCCCCGGCTCAGACCGAGCCCCTCTACTGCAACATGACCGACCCCGAGGTCAAGTACAAGGCGCTCAAGGTGCTCTACAAGCAGCCCTATCCCGAATTCGCGCAGCGCAGCGAGCGGGAGACCTTCAGGGATATGTATTCGCGCCTGGTGGTGAACAGCGTGCTCGGCGACCGCCTCAAGGAGTGCCAGAAGCAGAGCGGCTGCCCCGCCCAGTCGGCGGTGTGCGTCACCAGCGAATATTCTCCCGAATACTACATAACAATGATAACCGTGATGCCGCGCCGCGACAGCCTGCTGGGCGAATGCCTGGCGATGGTGGTGCGCGAGAAGGAGCGCCTGCTGCGCTACGGCATCAGCCCCTCGGAGCTGGCGGCGGCCAAGCTCAATGTGCTGCAGCGCACCCGTCTCGATTCCGAGATGGCGGATGCGGACATCACCAGCGAGCGCATTGTGAAGCGCTGCCAGGACAACTTCCTGCGCGGATGGCCGCTGGTCGGTCCCCGCGAGTATGCCGACATCCAGCGCGAGGCCATAGCCTCCATCACCGAGGAGTCGATTGCGGAATATCCGCAGAAAATGTTTGACGAGAGCGGCGCCATATATTCCAACTGCTGCAGCACTGCCGCGGAATCGGAGGTGCCCGGCTACGACCGGATGCGCGACATAGTGGCGCAAGTGTGTGCCGCTCCGCTGGAAAGCCGCTTCATTGAATACCCCGCCCTGGACCTCTCGGTGCAGATGCCCGAGGGCAGAATCGTGTCGGAGAAGAGCCTGGGCAAGGAGGGGCTCCGAATGTGGAAGCTCTCCAACGGCCTCAAGGTTTATTACCGGCAGAGCGCCCCGGTGGAGGGCAGCGTGCATCTGGCGATGGACCTTACATTCAAGAGCGGCTACCGCGCCTTTGACCCCGACAGCATTGCGCGCGACAAGGAGGCGGCCGCCTACATCCGCCGTATGGCGGGATTCCGTGGCTGCGACCGCCCCGCGCTGCGCACCAAACCGGAGCTTGCGGGGGTCTCCAGCAGCGTCGCCATTCGCGAGAGCGAGGCCCGCATCAGTCTCACCGCGTTCAGAGGCAAGGAGGAGGCCGCTTTCGAGGCCCTTGCGCTGCAGATTCTGGAGCCTTGCTTTGGCAGCGAAGCGGAGCTTGTGAAGTCGCGCGAGGCGCATCTGCGCCAGCTCTCGAAGCCGGTGAGCGAAATAGAGAAGTTCTCCCGCGAGCGGCAGAATCTCTACAGCGGCGGCCATCCCTGGAATGCCGAGGCCGACTCCGCCGGCGTGGCGGCGCTGGATATGGCATCTGTGGAGAGGCTCTATGCTGCCGCATTCTCCGGGGCAAAGCGGGGTGCGCTGTATATCTGCAGCGACGCCGACCCCGAGCTGGTCAAGAGCCTTGTGTGCCGCTATGTGGCCCCGCTCGATCTGGGGCGCGGCGGCAGCCTCTCCGGCATTGAACCCCGCACACAGGCCTACAGCGGCCGCGAAATCCTCTGCAGGAGCACTTCTCCCGCCCCCTCGGCTCCGCTGTGCGACGTCTGCTGCATATTCAGCGGCGACATCGAGAAAACAGCGCGCAATTTTGCGGCGGTGGACATTCTGGACCACATACTCTCTATGCGCTATCTCAACCTCATCCGCGAGAAGAGGGGCGGCACCTACCACATAGAGTTCGACACCCAGATGTATCCGGGGCAGAAAGACCGCCCGGCCGAGTCGTATGTTGAGTTCCAGACCCGGCCCGAGATGAAGGAGCTGCTTGTGGCGGATGTCGAGCGGGAGATGGAGCGCTTCTGCAGCGGCGGCCCCACTGAAGAGGAGGTGGCCGTGGCTGTCAAGTATCTGGCCAAGCACCGCGGCGAGCAGGAGGCCCAGACCGCGGAGAGCATCATCGCCCAGCGCTATCAGATGGAAAACTATGTGAGCGGCGGCGTGGACTACGGCTATGACTACGCATCTGTACTGGAGAGCATAGATGCGGCCTATATAAAAGAAATCGGCCGCCGTTTATGTTCCGGCAGCCGATTCATCACAGTTTATACAGAGGATAACTGATTATTTCTTGGTCAGGACACTTTTTGCCGAATAAATATAGCTGTAAGTCCAGCCATCACCCACATAGAAAGCTGTCCAGTTGTTGAGTTTTATCACGCCGTTGCTGATATGGGCAATCACAGGTGAATCCTGGGCATCGTACAGGCAGAAGGTGTAATATTCAAGCCAAGACTGCGGCTCAAAAGTCAAGGTTGCGGCCTCAGTGTCAAGTTTCGCGGTCAGGACTGAACCTTCTTCGTACATAAGACCGGTAACGGTTACGGTGTTGTCGTCAACCTTCTCGATGGTGACATCGTTTGTTGATTCGAAGGTATTCCACGTCTCGCCGTTGAATACCTCCGACCCGGTGCTGCTCTGGGTATAAGTGCCTACAATTTCGTCCATTGTGACGGGAACGACTTCTACTGCGGGCCAGGTCAGGGTGCAGTCTGCATCTGTACGGTAGCTGGAGAACCAGAGGCTGCCCGACTCCTTGTCGCCTTCCATTCCGGAATAAGCGTAGCCCTCATAATAGCCGGTGTAGATGTCCACCATACCATCGCCGGCCTCTATGCTGGGATTGCCATATTCATTGACAGTGCCGTTTGTCAGGCCGATGGTGCCGTCTTCGTTGATTACGAATTCAAAATCGTAGCCCTTGATGTTGTACCAGTCCTTGATGGTGTAGCTGCCGTCGCTGTATGCGATCAGAACATCGTCCCAAGTATTGCCTGTGCCATCGTCAAAGGTTCCGGTCACGCGCCAGAGCTCGGTCACGGGCGGGATGTCGGCGGTGTTGGCGGTGAGGGTTGCGGCGTCGGATGTCAGATAATCCTCGCTGCCCACCTCGGGATATGCGGTGAGGGAGAAGGTGTATGCGGCGCTGCTTGCCAGGCCGGTGAATTCTATGCTGGTGTTGGCTGTGGTGCCGCCGTCAACTGCTGTGCCGTCGGAGGCGGTGAGAGTGTAGGAATACTGCACTGCACCAGATACCTTGTCCCAGGAGAATGTCAGGGATGTCTCGGTGGAGGAGAGCAGTGCGGGCTGGGGAGTGGCGAGCTTCACGGGGTCCGCCTTCTCGGGACCGCAGGAAGCCAGGATTGCGGTGCCCAGCAATGCAACGACAGCCGCTGCGGCCGCCTTGCGGGCATTTGTGAATAATCTTTTCATATCTGATCTGTTTTTTTAGGTGTTGTTTATTTTTCCATTCCGTTCCAGTACATATAGAGATATATGTAGTTGGGGTAGATGTAGTCGTCAAAGTCGTCTGCGGGGCTCTCGTAGGGCGAGAGGTAGGTGTAGCTGCACAGGTATCCGGTCGGCTCCTCGGGATCCGCGGAGCCGTTCATATCTATCCAGTCGTAGGTGATATCGTTGTCCACAGCATAGAAGTTGATGTAGTTGATGTAGTATTTGAATCCGTCGGGTTTCCAGCACGCGTATGCGTAATTGACCACGTCGCTCATCAGCCACCACCAGGGGTTGCCGTTGGGGTCGTCCAGGAAGTGGTCCAGCGGCACGAACTTGCCCGCCCAGGTCGTCTTGTCGGTGGCGGAGAAGGGGATGAAGGCCTTTTTGGAGGAGTCATAGCTCTTGATGGAGAAGCCCAGGTCGATGCCGCTCCCCAGGAAGTTCTCTATGTAGAAGCGGTTGAAGCCGTCGAGATGGTAGATGTCGGAGTAGGTGGTGGGGAAGTATTCTCCGTTAAAATAGAATGTGGCGTCCTCCACAACCTTTGCCCATCTGGCGATGAGCACGCTGCCGGTGAAGACATCCGAGCCCTCCAGCATTGTGTAGTGGTCGGCATATTCGTCGGCGAGCTTTATGCTGAAGGGGTATTCCACCTTCTCCTGCAGGCCGTTGAGCCTGATTTCCACGGTGGCGGAGGATTCGCCCGCCTGGAACTCCACGGCGGCGGGGATTTCAATCTCGCCGCTCTTGTAGAGGACCTCGATGGGCACCGACACCTGGGAGTCGGAGACCTCGCGGGCCACGTTGAGGGTGATGACATTTGCGGCGGCATATTGCTCCGGGCTCAGGATTATGCTGGACTCGTTGGATGAGGTGAAGTATGCCGCAATGCAGCCGTCGGGGGTTTCGGGCCCCGGAGCGTAACTCTCGCTCTTGTTGCAGGAGACTGCCGCAAGGGTGAGCGCCGCTGCGGCCGCGCAAAGGAATTTATCGATAGTCATTTTTTTCATTTTTGTATTCTCCCATAGATTAGTTGCCGCTCACGGTGATCGCGCCGGAAGGGTTCGGCGGGATAATCACGGCGGGGTTCATATCCTTCTCGGTCTCGGGCATCATATAGTTCATCCAGGGGGCCACATAGCCCTTGTAGGAGTTGAGGCAGTAGTCGCTGCCGTAGTTGGTGCCGTCGTAGTTGCGGGTCACGGAGAGGGCCAGACGCTTGTAGTCGAAGTAGTTGATGCCCTCGCCCCAGAACTCTATGCGGCGCTGCACCATCAGTTCGGTGATGAAGGAGTCCATATCGCTTGCGCTGCACTTGTATGAGCCGTCGGTGTAGCGCCAGGTGTTGATGAAATCCTGCAGACGGGTTGCAGCCGCTCCGGCGCCGTCCCTGTGGGCGATGGCCTCGAACAGGTCAAAGTAAATCTCCTCTATGCGCATCATAGGCTGGCAGGCGATGAGGCCGGTCTCCAGCTTGTCCAGCGAGCCGCTGCCCGGGCGGAACTTGAGGTTGGCGTAGGCGGGGATTTCCGCCCACTTGGTCTCGGACACCGAGGTGCGGTATTTCTCCGGGGCGGGCCACTTGCCGGCGTCGGCGGGGTCGACCCAGCTGTTGCGGCGCCAGTCGCCGCTGCCGATCTTGTCGTAGAGCGACTTGCTTATCATTCGGTAGCCGCTGTAGCTCTTCATTGTCATACCCCAGTCGGCTTCGGAGGCCATAGTGCCCAGGAATGTGTTCCAGTAGTTGTAGTTTATCTGCTCCTTGCTGGTGATGGAGGTGCCCAGAATCCAGGATTCCTCGGGGGTGTTGAAGCCAGTCTCGGGGTTGGTCCACTCCTCCCGGGTGAGAGGAGAGTAGGCGGCGTTGCCGGTGAGCTTCTCTGCATATTCTATCACCTTGGCATAGCAGTCGGCGGCCGTCTTGATGCCGAGGTCGTCGTAGCCGTCGCCGCTCCCTTCTGCTGCAAGCTGCTTCTCCAGCGAAGCGGGGAAGCGCTCGAAGCGGGTGGCGATGTCCAGCCACAGCCGCACCTTGAGGCCGTAGATCACGCTCTGGTCCATAACGGCCTTGCTGGCGCGAGAGTAGCCGTCAAAGCAGTTCTCGGCGCGGTTGAGGTCGGCCATTATGAAGCGGTACATCGTGTAGAAGGGGGCGCAGGGGTTGTTGGAGTACTCCTTCACGGTGGTGTTTTCTGTCACGATGGGCACGGTGATGTCCAGGCAGCCCTTGTCCTCGGCCTCCGCGTCAAGCGATTCGACTCCGGTGGGCCGGTATTCATACATACGGGAGAGCTCCATATAGAGCATCGCCCTGTAGCCGAGGCCGATGCCCAGGCTGTTCTTGGCCGCCGTGCTGCTCTCGGGATCGGCGAGAGTGGCCTGCTTTATCACATTGTTGGCGTTCTTGATGAACGAGTAGTAATAGAAGTAGGGGTAGTAGTACATATAGCGCAGGGAGGAGGCGTTCTCCAGCCATACCCAGTAGTTGTAGCCGTTGTCGTAGGCGGGGAAATCCTCTCCCATCACTTCGCGCATATACATCTGGCAGGGGTAGCCCCAGTCCTGGGTGTTGTTGCTTGAGCCGTAGGTGTCCCAGGTCACGAGGTAGGCGGGGAGGCCGTTCGTGAGGTAATTCAGCGATGACGCGCTGTTCATCTGGTCGGGAGTGGCCTGGTCTGCCGGGAAGGTCTCCTCAATGCATCCGGCGGCCGCAAACAGGCCGCAGAGGATGGCGCACAGGGTGTTCAAATATCTGTTTTTCATATTCATCGTCGCGTTTTAGAACTGAATTGTCAAACCTCCTGTAAATGTGCGTACAGGCGAGTAGGAAGTCGTGGAGGTGGAGCCCCAGAAGCTGCCGCGGGGGTCAAAGCCCTTGCGGGCGCTCCAGTAGCAGAGGTTGTCGCCAGAGACGAAGACTCTCATCGAGCCCATCCCCAGCCTGGAGACAAACTTCTTGGGCAGCGTGTAGCCCAGGTTCACCGTCTGCAGGGTGAGGGTGCTGGCATCGGTCAGGAAGCGGTCGGAGACGTTGGCGGAGCTGGAGTCGACATCCTTCACGGCATATTGGAAGCGGGGGATGTCGGAGCTTGTGTTGGTCTCGGACCAGGCGCCCAGCAGATCCTTGTGCAGGGCGAAGCCGGTGTTGCCCACCGAGGGGTTGGACATCATTGAGATGTAGCCGTAGTCGATGGCCTTGCCGCCGAGGCTGTAGTTGAGGTTCACGGAGAGGTCGAATCCTTTCCAGGAGAGGGTGGTGCTCAGACCGCCGTAGAGCACGGGGTCGGCGCTGCCGCAGTTGTAGTAGGTGGCGTCGGAGCTGGAGGTGGTCACGGTGGTCTCGCCGGTCTTCTCGTCTATCATATACCACTGCGACTCGCCGCTGGCGGAGACACCCGCATATTTCTTCAGGCGGAAGGTGTGCAGGGGCAGCCCCTCGCCGTGGAAGTAGTAGCCGTTGATGTAGCCGGGGTGGCCGTCGAGGCTGTAGCCCTTGTTGTCTTCGTTGAGCATCAGCACCTTGTTCTTGTAGTGGGTGGCGTTGAGGCTGATGTTCCAGTTGAAGTCGCGGGTGCGGATTGCATTGTAGTGCAGGTCAAGCTCCACGCCCCGGTTGAGCATATCGCCCACATTGTCGTAAGATCCGCCGTAGCCTGCCGACATCGGGACATACACGAAGCAGAGCATATCGGTGGTCTTTCTGCGGAAATATTCGATGCCGCCGGTGAGCCGTCCCTTGAGGATGTCGAACTCTATGCCGGTGTTGAAGTTGCTGTTGGTCTCCCAGGTTATGTTCTCGTTGCCCACAGTAGACTGCACGAGGGCCACCTCGCCGTCTATGTTGGTGATGTCGTAGGTGTCGGTGTAGCGGTAGTCGCCGATGGCGTCGTTGCCCTGCTGGCCCCAGGACATCTTGAACTTGAGCATATCCACCCAGGATACGTCAAACCAATCCTCCTTGTCTATGGTCCAGGCGCCGCCCACGGAGTAGAAGTTGCCCCAGCGGTGGTCGGGATGGAAGCGGGACGATGCATCGCGGCGGTAAGATGCCGAGAGGAAGTATTTCTCGGCATAGTTGTACATCGCGCGGGAGAAGTAGCCCTCAGTGTTGTAGTCGCTGGAGGTGCCGCCGTTGGAAACGACCTTCACAGCGCCGTCAAGCTCGTTGGTGTCGTAGTATGAGAACATATTCTCGCGGTCGCCCCAGACATAGTTGTAATTGTATTTGTAGTTCTCGTGGCCCGCCATCACGGAAACGTTGTGGAGGCCGAACTGGCGGGTGTAGTTGACAATCTGCTGGAAGTTGAGGGTGAAGGTCTGGTAGGCCGTCTTGGCCACGTAGCCGCCGGGATAGGTAGAGGCGGTGTTGCCGTAGAAGGGCTGGATCTTCATCATATTGTTCCACTCGTTGTCGGTCACGGTGCCGTTGAGGGTGATTTTGAGCCCCTCGATGGGGGTGATGTCCATATAGCCGTTGAGGGTGGTGACGTTGGCCGTGCTGCCGCTCTTGTTGAGCTCGTTGGCCTGCAGGGGGTTGCGGGCGGGCAGCAGGTTGCTGGGACGGGTGGCGCCGCCGTTCTCGCCCGAGCCGTAGTCGTACATCTTGCCGTTGGCGTCGGTCATTATTTCTCCGTTGCCGTCACGCAGGTACACAGGGTAGATGGGGGCGAGCTCGGACACCATCACAAAGAGGTTGTCGCCGTCCCCCACGTCGTTCTGGTCGGAGTGGGTGTAGCTGACCTGCGCCCCCACCTTGAGATAGCTCTTGGCCTGGTAGTCGGCGTTGAAGCGGGCGGTGTAGCGCTCGAAGTCGGAGTTGTACACGATGCCCTTGTTGTTGAGGTAGCCCAGCGAGCCGTAGAAATTGAGCTTGCTGCCTCCGCCCGAAATGTTGACGTTGTATTCCTGGCGCATACCGGTGCGGAAGGCCTCGTCAATCCAGTCGTCGGGCATCAGGGTGTAGAACTTTCCGTTGCTGTAGACGCGGTTGCCGAGAGTGGCGTGGGGGTTGAGCCTGCCGTTGGTGCCGATGAGATACTCCCCGTCGGGCACGGAATATACGAGGTAGCCCAGACCGCCCTGGGATGCGGGACGCCCCAGGGAATTGTTGGCGGCCACGTGCGCATCGTAGGCGGAGAGGCCGTTGTCGCGGACATTATAGTTGTAGAGGCCCTGATAGTAGAGCTCATAATACTGCCCCGGGTCGGTGATGTAGTCGTATTCCTGGGTGGCGCGGGTGTTGAGGCCCCATTTGGTGCTGAGGGTCACCACTGCATCTTCCGCCTTGCCCTTCTTGGTGGTGATCATAATCACGCCGTTGGCGCCGCGGGCGCCGTAGAGGGCGTTGGAGGCGGCGTCCTTGAGCACGGTGATGCTCTCCACATCGCTGGGGTTGAGGTTGTTCCAGCCGCCGTCATAGGGGGCGCCGTCCACAATGATGAGCGGCGAGGTGCCGGCGTTGATGGAGCCGAAGCCTCGGATGGCCATCGAGGGGGTGGCGGTGGGCGAGCCGGAGGTGTTCACCATCTGCAGGCCGGCCACCTGGCCCTGGAGGCCGCTGAGCACGTTGGTGAGCTGCTTCTTCTCCAGGTCCTCCTTCTTGACGACGGAGGCCGAGCCGGTGAACGAGGATTTGGTCTGCTGGCCGAAGGCCACCACGATTACGTCGTCCAGCATCTGCTGGTCGGTCTCGAGTATGATGGTGAGCTCAGGCTCCACTGCGACTTCGCGGGTTATCATACCCACGCAGGAGACTACGAGGATGTCGCTGGACTTGAGCCCCTTCATCGAGAACTTGCCGTCGAGGTCGGTGACGACGCCGTTGCTCTGCGAGCCTTTCACAAGCACGCCGGCTCCGATCACGGGCTCGTTGTTCCCGTCAAGGACAATACCATTCACACTCACGTTCTGGGCCGACACCTGCAGCGCAAATATCAGCGTCAGAAACGGAATTAAAAACAGTTTCAGTCTCATAAATCTTGAATCTTAGATGTTTATCGGTTAACGGTCCCCCAGGCGGGCAGTATTATGCCGCACTTGTCGGGGTCAGACCACAGCCACACCATGGCCGAGGTCTTCTTGATTATATGCAAATCGGTGAACTTGAGGCCGCTCTGCCCCAGCGTGCCGGAGACGCTCCCCTGCACGAAGCCGTTTTCCGACGGCTCCCCGCTCAGGGTCAGCGTCAGGCTCTGCTCCCCGCTCTCGTCGGTGAAGCGGCAGATGCCCTTGGAGGGGCTGTACATATACTGGTACTTGGTCATATCTATGGCAAGCAGCATTGTCTCGTCCTTGCAGATGCCATAGCTCTCCAGGCTCTGGAAATTCTCGCGCAGCGCGGCGGTGTTGTCGCCGTTGCAGCCCGCCAGCAGGGCGGCCAGGCAGAATATGATGCAGAGGCGTTTCATTCTCAGAAGATTACATTGACATATCGTATATAGTATTCTTTGCTGCCGTCAGCGAGGGTGGCGGTGGCCTGGATGCGGCGCTGACCCTTCTTGAGGGTGACGTAGCCGTCGGTGGTGGCGCCGTCCACGCTCCAGCGGACATCCTGAAGGTCGCCGCAGTCGGAGAGCATCAGCACGACGGGAGCCTTGGAGGTGAGCTTGTCGCCGGAGAGGGTTATGCGGGGGTTGCGCCCCTGCTCTGCGGCGGTCGTGAGGGTGAGCTCTGCGGCGCCGCCCCTGTCGTTTTCAATGGAGACGGAGTAGCTGCAGCCAGCTTTGAGGGCGGGCAGATGGGCCGCCGGGCTGCTCACGGAGACGGTCCGCTTGTCGCCGCCCTCTGCGGGGGCGAAAGTCAGAGTCCACGCGGTGGCTTCTGCATCGGTCCAGGTGAGGAGGGCGTCGTGCTGCCAGACCTGCGTGGCGACGTCGCTTATGGCGGAGGTGCGGGTGCTGACGCGGAATGTCACCGCCTTCTGCGCCCCGTCGAGCTCGATGCCGGTGATGTCGTAGGCGGGTTTGCCGCCGTCGCGGGCCGCATAGCCCCGCGTGGAGCTGCTGCGGATTGCGCTCACCGCGTTCCCGCCGGGGAAGAAGCAGTGCGAAGGGAGGTATGCCGCCGCATAGTTCCCGCCCCAGTTGGGGTTGGAAAAGATCAGGTTGAAGCACTCGCCGCCGGTGGTGGCGTTCACGGAGTTTATGCGCCAGACGATGTCCTTGGAGACATCCACGTGGTATACCATCAGCCCCCAGTAGGCCCCGGTGCCGTAGTAGTCCATATATTCGGGCTTGTCCCAGACATTCTGCCCCGCGCCGCGGCATTCGAGCAGGAAATACTCTTTGCCGGAGGCGGTGGGCATTATGAGGCCCGAATCGCCGGTCACGGGATACAGGGTGCGGTCGCCTTCGGCGTCGATCACTTCAGGCTGCGCCCAGCCGAGCATCCAGCGCTCCAGCATATTCAGCGCCGGAGGGGTGCGGCAGGTGTTGTTGTAGCAGCCGACGTCCATAAGGGAGAAATTGGTGGGGCCGGCGGGGTTGGTGCTGCCGTTGGTGTTGTAGAAGTCGGGCAGGCCCAGCGTGTGGCCGAATTCGTGGCAGAAAGAGCCGATCTGGGTAAAGCCCACCGATACACCGTCCTCCTGCAGGCAGAGCTCGGAGCTGCAGGCGTAGCCGGTGAGGCTGACGCCGTCCAGCTCTATGGGGTCAAAGTAGTTGCGGTGGGGCCAGATGCCCTCCGCGTCGGAGCCGTCGGCCTCCTGGCCGCCGGAATAATAGATGAAGATGTCATACCCCATCCTGCCGTCGGCGTATTCAGTGTAATCTATGTCGGCATCGGCCAGGACGGCCGCCTCGCGGGCCATTTCGCCGGCGCGCTCGTCGCTGTCGGCGGTGTAATACGCCCGCTCGTGGGAGAGGGTGTAGGGGCCGGCGATGGTGAACTCGGGGTCAAAGCGGAAGTTGGAGTTGTCGTAATAATACTGCCAGGCGCTGCCGGTGGAGCCGCCGTAGGTGTAGTCGCGCCCGTTCATCAGGTCGTCGAACATCTCGGGGGTGCTGCTCTCGCGGAAGGGGACGTCGGCAAAGGCGACCAGAATCACCAGCGACTTCTGATGCCCCGACGCCTTCATCGAGGTGCCGCTGAGCATCGGCGGGAGCAGCTCTTCGCCGGGGGTGCTGCGGGTGGTGGCCTGCATATAGGCCTTCATCTGCATCTGATGCGCGGTGGGGGTGGGGCGCAGGTCCTTGCACAGCAGGCCCCGCTCTTCAGAAGAGAGGCGGGAGAGGGGGGCGACCCTGACGCCGGTGGAGGTGAGGGCGCCCGAATTGTCAATCTGCGCAAAGTACCAGTCGCCGCCGGCGCCGCAGACGATGTTGTAGCCCTCTGCGGTGGTGACCCAGTGGCAGAACTCGTCGCCGTGGATGCGGGCCTTGAACGAGGTGCCGTCTTTCTGTTTGAAAGTCACCGCCGAGGGGCGGGCGGGCACGGCATAAGCGTCTGAAAATGAGCTGATGGAGAAAATCAGCAGCAGTATGTACAGAAACAGCTTGCGCATACACGGAGAATTAATGTTACAAAATAACATTATTTCCCGCAAAACGCAAGCGGTTTACTCAAAAAAGCTTACTGGAGGCGCTTCTTGCGCGGATTGTGGCGCGCGAGCAGCTCTTTTGCAGAGAGTTCCAGCTCTTCCGATTTCTTGCGCAGCTCGGCGGCGCGCACTTTGAAATCGTCCATCTTGGCTTTCTTGGGCGCCTTGTGCGCGAATTCCAGCTTGTCTGCCGGGCGGACGCGGGTGTATCCCTCCTTCTCCAGAGTCGCCACGGTGGTGTCGTAGCCGATGTGGAACAGGGTCTCCACCTTGCTCAGGTCATAAGCGCTGAAGGCTGATGTGTCGATGTTTATCAGCAGGTCGGCGCGCTTTGCCTCCGACATCGCGTTGGAGAGGAACATCAGGTTGAAGCTGCGCATAGCGATGGCGCTCAGCCGCGCCTTGTAGGGGACGGTCTCGGCGTGGTGCAGGTTGAGGGCGATGACCTTGCGGCAACTGCCCCTCAGGGCGCTCACCGGCAGGTTCATCAGGGCGCCGCCGTCCACATAGTGCTCCGAGCCTATCTTCAGCGGCTCGAAAATGATGGGGATGGAGCAGGACGCCGCCACGCGCGGGGCGATTTCCCCCTCGGTGAAGAGGCGGGCGCACCCCTGCTCTATGCTGGTGGCCACCACGGTGGTGGGAATCGGCAGCTCTTCCAGATTCTTGAAGGGGACAATCTTGGCCAGATGGGCCACGAGCGGCTTGGAGTCGAACATACCTCCCTTGGGCTTCTGGGTCCCCAGCAGGTCGCGGAAGTCCATAGTGGCGAACATATTGGCCATATCCACCGGGCGGACGCCCGCCGCGTAGAGGGTCGCCGCTATGCTGCCGGCGCTGGTGCCGGCCACCGCATCTGCCTTGATGCCGAATTCGTCGAGAGCCTGGAGCGCGCCGCAGTGGGCCGCCCCTTTTGCGCCGCCTCCGCTGAAGGCGATGCCGAGTTCATACTTTTCCATTGCTTCTGAATTTGGGCGAGAAGGTACGGATTTTTTTAAAAACAACTCATACATTTGCCGTATGAAAAAGATTTTTGCAGCAGCCTTTGCGGCGGGGGCGGTGATGCTGGCCGCCTCGTGCGGAGTGTGCCCCACGGCACTCAGGACCGACCTTATGGTGCACACAGATGTGGATTACGGCGGCGGGAGGCGCGCCCTGGTGCGCTCCGGCAGGCCCTCTTTCAGCTGGGAGGTCCCCTCTGCGGGCGACAGCACCCTGCAGAGCGGCTACCGCATTGTGATGGAGGATGCCGGCGGCACCATTTGGGACAGCGGATGGGTCGATGACTGCAGCAGCACGTCGGTCCGCTACGGCGGCCCTGCCCTGGAGCCGGGAAAGGAGTATTCCTGGGCGGTGCAGCTGCGCCTGAAGTCGGCTTCCGGCAAGGATTTGAAAACCCGTCTATCCGATTATAAACGTTTCAAAACGGATAGCACCCTCTCTGAATACGCCACGCCCGCATATCCGCTGGTGGCGGAGCTGCAGCAGTGCGGCGCGGTGCAGGGCGGCGTGTACGATTTTACAAAAGACGCCTTCGGCAAGCTGCGCCTGACCCTGGAGAGCCCGAAGGCCGACACCGTGAAGGTGATAATAGGCGAGCGGCTCAAGAACGGGAGCATAGAGCAGCCCCCGCGCATCAGCTCGGTGGTTTACGACGAAATTCTGCTGCCGGTGGAGGCGGGGCGCCGCACATACACGGTGGAACCCGGCCGCAACGCGCGCAACACCGGCCCCGCGGCGGTGCCGCTGCCCGACTATGTCGGGGTGGTGGCCCCTTTCCGCTATTGCAGCATCGAGGGGGATGTGACCCCCGTGAAGGTGGAGCGCATCGCATACAGCTACCCCTTCAACGCCGAAGCCGCCTCGTTCGAGTGCAGCAGCGACACCCTCAACGCGGTGTGGGACATCTGCCGCTACAGCGTCAAGGCCTGCTCGTTTGCCGGGATCTGGGTGGACGGCAACCGCGAGCGCATCCCCTATGAATACGATGCGCTGATTTCGCAGCTGTGCCACTACGGCAGCGACGCGGAGTATTCGCTGGACCGCCGCACTCTGGAGTGGCTGCTGGCCAAGCCCACCTGGCCCACCGAGTGGATTCTCTATGCGGTGGAGATTGCCTGGAACGACTATCTGTGGACGGGCGACGCACGCGCCCTGGAGCGGAACTATGAGATTCTCAAGGCCCGCGCGATGACACACCTGCGCAGCGGCGGCCTCATATCCACCACCCGCGGGCAAAGCCCGGAGTTCCTGGCTTCCATAAACCGCACCGAGCCGTTGAAAGACATTGTGGACTGGCCCCACAGCAGCATTCTGGGCCTGGCCCAGGGCGAGGGAGGGGAAGACGACAAATTTGAATACACCGACTTCAACGCGGTGGTCAACGCCCTCTACTACCGCACGCTGGTGCGCCTGAAGGAGATCGCGGCCGTCATAGGCGACGACGGCGGCAGCCGGCAGTTCGCCGCTCTGGCAGAGGAGACCCGCGGTGCCTTTATGGAGACATTCTTCGATGCGGAGAAGGGGATTTTCCGCGACGGCCCCGGCAGCGGCCACAGCGCCCTGCACTCAAATATGACCCCGCTGGTGTGCGGCCTGGTGCCGCCGGAATACATAGATTCGGTGGCCGATTTCGTGGTGTCGCGCGGCCTGCGCTGCAGCATATTCGGCGCCCACAACCTGCTGCAGTCGCTCTATGCCGCCGGCCGTGGAGACGAGGCGCTGGCGCTGATGGCCGACACCGGCCTGCGCAGCTGGTACAACGGCATCCGCCTGGGCTCCACCATAACTCTGGAGGCGTGGGACGACAGTTTCAAGCCCAACCAGGACTGGAACCACATCGCGGGGGCGGCCCCCGGCAATGCGATCCCCTTCGGCCTGATGGGGGTCACCCCGCTGGAGCCGGGATTCGCCAGGGTGCGGATCGCCCCGCAAATCGGGCGGCTGCAGTGGGCGAAAGCCACCGTGCCGACAATCCGCGGGGCGGTCAAGGTCGCTGTGGACCGGGATTACATTGAGGTCAGCATCCCCGCCAATATGGTGGCGGAAGTTGAAACGGGCGGCGGCAGAACCGTCACTGTGGGGAGCGGCACCCACCGCATTGCGCGGACTGCGGAGTAGAGGCTTACAGCGCGGCGTTGTGCACCCCGGCCACCGCACGGCCGCTGGGGTCGTTCTTGCCCCGCATCGAGGCGTCCCACTCCAGCGCTATGGCTGTGCTGCAGGCCACGCTGGCTTCGCTGGGGACGCTGCGCGCGGCGCTGTCGCTGGGGAAATGCTCTGCAAATATGCTGCGGTAGTAGTATTCCTCCTTGTTTTTGGGGGGATTGATGGGGAAGCGCTCTGCGGCGGATGCCATCTCGGCGTCGGACACCGCCTCGGAGGTGATTTTCTTGAGGGTGTCGATCCACGAATAGCCCACTCCGTCGCTGAACTGCTCTTTCTGCCGCCACGCCACTTCGGAGGGGAGCAGGTCGCAGAAGGCCTGGCGCAGCGCATATTTCTCCATCTTGCTCTCGCTGCACATCTTTTCTGCGGGGTTCATCCGCATCGCCACATCCAGGAACTCCTTGTCCAGGAAGGGGACGCGCCCCTCCACGCCCCAGGCCGAGAGGCTCTTGTTGGCCCGCAGGCAGTCGTACTGATAGAGCTTGGAGAGCTTGCGCACCGTCTCCTCGTGGAAGGCCCTCTCGTCGGGGGCCTTGTGAAAGTAGAGATAGCCGCCGAAGATTTCGTCGGCCCCCTCGCCCGAGAGCACCATCTTGATGCCCATCGACTTAATGACTCTGGCGAGCAGGTACATCGGGGTGGAGGCGCGCACAGTGGTCACGTCGTAGGTTTCGGTAAAGTATATGACATCCCGCAGGGCGTCCAGCCCCTCCTGTATCGTGTAGTTGATTTCGTGGTGCACCGTGCCGATGTAGTCGGCCACCTTGCGGGCCATCGCCAGATCGGGCGCCCCCTTGAGCCCTACCGCAAACGAGTGCAGGCGGGGCCAGAAGGCCTTGGAGTTGAGGTCGTCCTCTATGCGCCGCTCGGAATATTTCACCGCCACGGCCGATATTATGGATGAGTCGAGGCCGCCGGAGAGCAGCACGCCGTAGGGGACGTCGCTCATCAGCTGCCTGCGCACCGCGCTCTCGAGGGCGCCGCGCAGCTTGCCGGCCCCTTCGGGGGCATCCTTCACCGCGTCGTAGCAAAACCAGTCGCGCTTGTAATAGCGCTTCATCCCGGGCTCCCGGCTCCAGTAATAGTGGCCGGGGAGGAAGGGCTCGTAGCGGCCGCACATCCCCTCCAGCGCCTTGAGCTCGGAGGCGATATACACAGTGCCGTCGTCGTCATAGCCGATGTAGAGGGGGATAACCCCGATGGGGTCGCGGGCAATCAGGAATTCGTCCTTCTCCTCGTCGTAGAGGGCAAAGGCGAATATGCCGCTCAAATCCTCCAGAAAGTCGATGCCCTTGTCGCGGTAGAGGGCCAGAATCACCTCGCAGTCGCTGCCGGTGGCAAATTCGTAGCGGCCGCTGTAGCGGGCGCGGATTTCGCGGTGGTTGTAGATTTCTCCGTTCACCGCCAGAATCTGCCTGCCATCGCAGCTGTAGAGTGGTTGCCCGCCGCTCTCGGGGTCCACGATCGAGAGACGCTCGTGGGCCAGAATTGCGTTGCCGCCGCACCATATTCCGCTCCAGTCGGGGCCGCGATGGCGCAGCTTCTGACTCATCTTTAGGGCCTTGACGCGCCACTGCGCGCCCTGCTCCCTAATGTTGAAAATTCCTGCAATTCCACACATCGTTGTTCTCCTTTATGTAGTTGACAAAGGCCCTGTTGACCAGCCGCACTCCGCCCGGGGTGGGGTAGTGTCCGGTGAAATACCAGTCTCCCGGATGGTCCGGGCAGGCGGCGTGGAGCCCTTCTATGCTCTGAAATACCAATTCTATGGGAATCTGCATCCCCTCGGGGCGCAGCATCTCTGCAATCTTGCGGTTTATCTCCTCCACGCCGAACTGCTCGTAGATGCGCCGCACGTGGTTCTGCTCCCCTTCGCGCTGCAGGCAGGCGTCGAGCACCTCCTGCACCAGAGACCGGAGCCCCCGCTCGCGGATGAGCTCCATCGCGGCCCTGAAGGCGCACAGCTCTTCCAGCCGGGGCATATCTATTCCGTAATAGTCGGGGTAGCGGATCTGCGGCGAGCTGGACACCATCACTATCTTTTTGGGGTGCAGCCGCCCGAGTATCTTGAAGATGCTCTCCTTGAGGGTGGTGCCCCGCACTATGCTGTCGTCTATTATCACCAGGTTGTCCCGCCCGGGCTCGATGGAGCCGTAGGTGACGTCATACACGTGGGCGGCCAGGTCGTTGCGCTCCGAACTCTCGGTGATGAAGGTGCGCAGCTTGATGTCCTTCCACACGACCTTCTCTGCGCGGACATCGTGCCCCAGGGCGCGGATGCCCTCCACAAGGCCGTAGAAGGCCACTTCTGCCGTGTTGGGGATGTATGAGAACACGGAATTCGCCGCATCGCCCCCCACCGCGCGCAGCACGCTGCCGGCCAGCTGATGCCCCAGGCGCTTGCGCTCGCGGTAGATGTCGCGGTCGGAGCCGCGGCTGAAGTAGATCCGCTCGAAACTGCAGGCGGCGGACTTCTCTGCGGGCAGAATCTGCTCCAGGGAGACCTCCCCCCGCTTGTTCACTATCAGCGCCTCGCCCGCCTTGAGCTCTGCAATCTCGCTTGCGTCAACGTCGAAAGTGGTCTGGATCACCGGCCGCTCGCTGGTGAGCACCACAATCTCGTCGTCGCGGTAGTAGTATGCCGGGCGGATGCCCCGGGGGTCGCGCACGGCAAACATCTCGCCGCTGCCGGTGAGGCCGCACATAACATATCCGCCGTCGTAGTGCCCCATAGTGCTGCGCAGCACATTGGCCATAGAGACGTTGTCCTCTATGTAGCGGGTGATGTCGCGCCCCGTGAGGCCGCGCCCGAGCGCCTCCGCGTAGAGCCGCTCCACCTCGCGGTCGAGCCTGTGCCCCATCAGCTCCAGGGTTATGTAGGAGTCGGAGAGCAGGCGGGGCGACTGCCCCTGGCTCGTGAGGTAGCCGAACACCTCGCTTATGTTGGTCATATTGAAGTTGCCGCAGATGCAGAGGTTCTTGGCCCTCCAGTTGTTGCGGCGCAGGAAAGGGTGGACATATTGCAGCCCGCTCTTGCCCGTGGTGGAGTAGCGCAGGTGGCCCATATAGAGCTGCCCCTCGAAATTCTCCCCGATGCGGTTGAAAATCTCGGTGATGGCGCCGGCGCCCATCGCGCGCTCGCGGAACATATACTCGCTGCCGTCGGCCACGTCCATATTCACGCAGGCGATGCCCGCCCCCTCCTGGCCGCGGTTGTGCTGCTTTTCCATAAGCAGATACAGCTTGCCCGCGGCGTAGCGGCGCGACCCGTATTTTTTCTCGTAATAATCCAGCGGCTTGAGCAGGCGTATCATCGCCACGCCGCATTCGTGCTTAATCGGCTCCATTTATGCAGGCTTTGACAAAACTCATAAACAGCGGGTGGGGATGGAGCACCGTGGAGCTGTATTCGGGATGGAACTGGGTGCCGATGTACCAGCGGTGGTCGGGAATCTCCACAATCTCCACCAGGCCGGTGGCGGGGTTGGCCCCGGTGCACTTCATCCCCGCCTGCTCGAAGCGCTCGCGGTAGGCGTCGTTGAACTCGTAGCGGTGGCGGTGACGCTCGCGGATGGGGCCTTCGGTGCCGTAGGCCTCGGCGGCGCGGCTGCCGGCGGCCAGGGCGCACTCGTAGCCTCCCAGGCGCATCGTGCCCCCCATCTGGGTCACGCTCTTCTGCTCTTCCATCATATCTATTACATTGTCGGGGGTCTTGGGGTCCATCTCGCTGCTGTTGGCCTCTTCAAGCCCCAGCACATTGCGGGCGAACTCTATCACCATCATCTGCATCCCCAGGCAGATGCCGAAGGCGGGCAGGTTGTGGGTGCGGGCATACTCGGCCGCGATTATTTTGCCGTCGGTGCCGCGGCTGCCGAATCCGGGGCAGATCACTATGCCAGCCATAGGGGCGAGCTGCTCCGCCACATTATCTTCTGTTATATGTTCGCTGTTGATGAACACCGCCTTGACCTTGCGGTTGTTGTAGGTGCCGGCGTGGGCCAGGCTCTCCAGGATGCTCTTGTAGGCGTCCTGCAGGTCATATTTGCCCACGAGGCCGATTTTTATGACCTCGGTGGCCTGCGCGCGGCGCTCCAGAAAGGCCCTCCAGGGGCCGAGCTCGGGGGTGGGGCCCACCTCCAGCCCCATCTTCTTCAGTATGACGGAGTCGAGGCCCTGCCGCTGCATATTGATGGGCACTTCATATATCGAGGGGAGGTCCTGGCTCTGGATCACTGCGTCCAGGCTCACGTTGCAGAAGTGGGCCACCTTCTCCCGCAGGTCGTCGCCGAGGTTGTGCTCGGTGCGCAGAATCAGCACGTCGGGCTGTATGCCCAGCCCCTGCAGCTGCTTCACGCTGGTCTGGGTCGGCTTGGTCTTGAGTTCGCCGGCCGCGGCCAGATAGGGGACGTATGTCAGATGTATGTTCAGGGCGCGGCTGGGACCCAATTCCCAGCGCAGCTGGCGGATGGCCTCCATAAAGGGCTGGCTCTCTATGTCGCCGATGGTGCCGCCGATTTCCGTGATGACAAAGTCGAGATCCTCCTTGGTGGCGTTGAGCAGGATGCGGCGCTTGATTTCGTTGGTGATGTGGGGCACCACCTGGATGGTGTGGCCCAGATAGTCGCCCCGCCGCTCGCGCTCTATCACGCTCAGATAGATGCGGCCGGTGGTGACGCTGTTGTCGCGGGTGGTGCGGATGCCGGTGAACCGCTCGTAGTGCCCCAGGTCGAGGTCGGTCTCCATACCGTCGTCGGTCACATAGCACTCGCCGTGCTCGTAGGGGTTGAGGGTGCCCGGGTCGATGTTGATGTAGGGGTCAAACTTCTGGATGGTGATCTTGTAGCCGCGGGCCAGCAGCAGCTTGCCCAGCGATGCGGAGATGATGCCCTTTCCGAGTGAGGAGGCCACTCCGCCGGTAATGAAAATATACTTGGTGTCCATATTACAAATTCGCCGCAATACTACGATTTTTGCTCCGACCGGCAATGTTTTCGGACTCGGTTGCATCTTGAAAAATGGGGCTTGCTTTCAAATTGTAAGTTTGGACCCCCTGATTTGTGCGGTGGCGCTAAAATTTTTAACTTTTTTATGCGAATTTGTAACAAAGTGTAATTTTCAGGATAAAACCTGCACCCGAAACGGCTTGAAATCATTGCAGTTAAGGTATTGCAATTTAATTTTGCCGCCGAAACTAAAAGCCAAAACATGACAGCAAACGAACAAAATGGGCTTTACCGGAGCGGATACGAACACGATGCCTGCGGCGTGGGCATGATTGTGAACATCCGCGGCGGGAAGAGCCACGAATTGGTGCTGGACGCCCTCAGCGTCCTGGAGAATATGCGCCACCGCGGCGCCGAAGTCGGCCGTGACGGCGACGGCGCGGGCATCCTGGTGCAGATTCCCCACGAATTTATATTGTTGCAGGGCGTGCCCGTCCCCGAAAAGGGACATTACGGCACCGGCCTGGTGTTCCTGCCCAAGGACGAGGCACTCCAGAGCGAGATGATAGCGATAATGAAGGAGGAGACGGAACTCGCCGGGCTCACGCTGAGCCACCTGCGCGACGTGCCGGTGAACTCTTCCGTGCTGGGAGAGCGCTCCGGCGCCACCGAGCCCGCCATCAAACAGATATTCATCACCGGCTGCAGCGAGAGCGAGGTTGAGACCCTCCCCCGCACCCTCTACCTCATCCGCAAGAAGATAGAGCGCCGCATCAGCCACAAGGACTTCTACATCTGCTCCCTGAGCAACAAGGATATAGTTTACAAGGGAATGCTCTCCTCCATGCAGCTGAGAGAATATTTCCCCGACCTCTCCGACCCCTACTTCACCAGCGCGCTGGCCGTGGTCCACTCCCGGTTCAGCACCAACACCTTCCCCGCGTGGGCGCTGGCGCAGCCTTTCCGGCTCCTCTCGCACAACGGCGAAATCAACACCATCCGCGGCAACCGCGCCTGGATGAAGGCCCGCGAGAGCGTCCTCTCCAGCGAGGCGCTGGGCGACATAAAGTCGATCTCCCCCATAATCGAGCCGGGGCGCAGCGACTCCGCCAGCCTTGACAACGTGCTGGAATTCTTTGTTATGTCGGGCCTCTCGCTGCCCCACGCCCTGAGCCTGCTGATTCCGGAGAGCTTCAACGACAAGAACCCCATCAGCGAAGACCTCAAGGCCTTCTATGAATATCACTCCATACTTATGGAGCCCTGGGACGGCCCCGCCGCCCTGCTCTTTTCCGACGGCCGGTATGCCGGCGGTATGCTTGACCGCAACGGCCTGCGCCCCGCAAGGTACACCATCACCAAGGGAGGCACCCTTATGGTCGCCAGCGAGGTGGGCGTGCTGGACATCAAGCCGGCGGACGTGGTGGAGAAAGGGCGCCTGCAGCCGGGCAAAATCCTGCTTGTGGACACCCAGGAGGGCAAAATCTACTACGACGGCGAAATCAAGGCCTCGCTGGCCGGCGAGCACCCCTACCGCCAGTGGCTCAGCACCAACCGCATCCAGCTGGAGAAGCTCAAGAGCGGCCGCCACGTGGCCAATTCGGTAGACGACCTGCTGCTGCGCGAGCGTCAGTTCGGCTTCAGCAGCGAGGACATCAGCGCCACCATAGCCCCTATGGCGGAGAAGGGCCAGGAGCCCACCGCCTCGATGGGCAACGACACCCCGCTGGCGGTGCTCAGCGACCGTCCGCAGCTGCTGTTCAACTACTTCCGCCAGCAGTTCGCGCAGGTCACCAACCCCGCCATCGACTCCATCAGGGAGAATCTGGTGATGTCGCTCACGGAGTACATCGGCCGCGTGGGCAGCGGCATTCTCAAGGCAGACGAGAACAACTGCAAGATGGTGCGCCTGCCCCATCCGATACTGAACAACACCCAGCTGGACATTCTCTGCAATATCCGCTACAAGGGTTTCAATACAATCAAGCTCCCTATGGTGTTTGACGGCCGCGGGGGCGATTCGCTGCGCGAGGCGCTCTCCGACCTCTGCCGCAAGGCTCTCTCCGCAGTGGAGGAGGGCTACAACTACATAATCCTCACCGACCGCGACGCCGACCGCTACCACGTGGCGATTCCCAGCCTGCTGGCGGTGTCGGCCGTGCACCACTATCTGATTGATGCCGGCAAGAGGGTCCAGACGGCCCTGATCGTGGAGAGCGGCGAGATAAGGGAGACGATGCACGCGGCGCTGCTGCTGGGCTACGGCGCTTCTGCCCTGTGCCCCTATATGACATTCGCCATCCTGGACGACCTGGTCAAGCGCCACAAGATCCAGGAGGACTACAACACCGCGGAGCACAACTACATAGAGGCGGTCAAGAAGGGCCTCTTCAAGATAATGGCCAAGATGGGCATCTCCACCATCCGCAGCTACCGCGGCGCCCAGATTTTCGAGAGCATCGGGCTTGGAGATGACCTGCTGCGCAAATACTTCGGCACCGAGCACAGCACCATCGGCGGCATCGGGCTGGAGAAGATAGCCGCTGACGCCCTTGCGCGCCACAATGCGGCCTACTATCCGGCAAAGGATTCAGTGGACTTCCTCCCCGACGCCGGGCAGTTCCACTGGAGGCGCGACGGCATCCGCCACGCCTGGAACCCCGACGCCATAGCCACCCTGCAGCTGGCCACCCGCACCGGCAGCTACTCCAAGTTCAAGGAGTTCGCAGCCCTGGCCGACAACACCGCGCAGCCCATATTCATCCGCGACTTCCTCTCCTGGAAAAAGAACCCCATAGACATAGACGAGGTGGAGCCCGTGGAGAAGATTGTGAAGCACTTCGTGTCGGGCGCGATGTCGTTCGGAGCCCTCAGCAAAGAGGCGCACGAGGCCATCTGCCTGGCGATGAACGCCCTGGGCACCCGCAGCAATACGGGCGAGGGCGGCGAAGACAGCGAACGCTTCCACAGCACATACGACGGCATCAGCCTCAGCTCCAAGACCAAGCAGGTGGCCAGCGGCCGCTTCGGCGTCACGGCGGAGTATCTGGTGAATGCCGAGGAGATACAGATCAAGGTGGCGCAGGGTGCCAAGCCCGGCGAGGGCGGCCAGCTGCCCGGCTTCAAGGTGAATGAAATCATTGCCAAGACCAGGAACAGCATCCCCGGCATCAGCCTCATTTCGCCGCCGCCCCACCACGACATCTACAGCATCGAGGACCTCTCGCAGCTGATTTTTGACCTCAAGAATGTCAATCCCGCCGCGGCGGTATCCGTGAAGCTGGTGGCCGAGAGCGGCGTGGGCACAATCGCCGCCGGAGTGGCCAAGGCCAAGGCCGACATCGTGGTGATCAGCGGCGCCGAGGGCGGCACGGGGGCATCCCCCGCCAGCAGTATGCGCTTTGCCGGCATCTCCCCCGAAATCGGCCTGAGCGAGGCGCAACAGACCCTGGTGCGCAACGGACTGCGCTCTTCTGTCAGGGTGCAGGTCGACGGCCAGATCAAGACGGGCCGCGACGTGGTGCTGATGGCCCTGCTGGGCGCCGACGAATTCGCATTCGGCACGTCGGCCCTGATAGTGCTGGGCTGCGTGATGATGAGAAAGTGCAGCGCCAACACCTGCCCGATGGGTGTCGCAACCCAGAACCCCGAGCTGCGCAAGCACTTCATCGGCAAATACGAATATCTTGTAAACTACTTCAAATTCATAGCGCAGCAGGTGCGCGAATATCTCGCCGAGATGGGCTTCCGCTCTCTGGACGACATCGTGGGGCACACCGAGCTTCTGGAGGCCGCCCCCGGCGTGCTGGATCTGGGCCGTCTGCTGCACAAGGAGGAGGGCGTGCTGCACTTTACCGGCGATGCCCGCTGCCCCGCGACCCCGCTGGGTATGCAGGAGACTGTGCTGGACAAGGTGATGATAGAGGCCGCGCAGCCCGCTCTCAACTCTCAGGAAGAGGTCAATCTGGACTACGGCATCAAGAACACCGACCGTGCCGTGGGGGCAATGCTCTCGGGCGTCATAGCCTCCCGGTTCGGCAATGACGGCCTTGGAGACGACACTGTCAACGTCAAGTTCAAAGGCTCCGCCGGGCAGTCCTTCGGCGCGTTCCTGGCCCACGGCATCACCTTCCGTCTGGAGGGCGAGACCAACGACTACTACGCCAAAGGGCTCAGCGGCGGCCGCATAGCGATATTCCCTCCCGCACGCGCCACATATTCCGCTGCCGAAAACATCATAGCGGGCAATACGGGATTATATGGCGCCACGGGCGGTGAACTCTACGTGAACGGCCGCGTGGGAGAGCGCTTTGCAGTGCGCAACTCCGGCGCCACCGCCGTCGTGGAGGGTGCCGGCGACCACTGCTGCGAATATATGACCGGCGGCCGCGTGGTTGTACTGGGCCCCACCGGGCGCAACTTTGCGGCGGGTATGTCGGGCGGCGTGGCCTATGTGTGGGACTGCAACCACAATTTTGACTATTTCTGCAATATGGATATGGTGGAGATGAACCTGGTGGAGGACGCCGTCTCCCGCAAGGAGCTGCACGAACTCATCCGCCTGCACTACCTCTACACCGGCAGCCGGCTGGCGCGCACGATGCTCGACGACTGGAACCGCTATGTAGAGGACTTTATCCAGGTAATACCTATCGAATACAAGCAGGTGCTGCAGCAGGAGCAGGTAAAGAAGCTCAGCGCAAAGATTGCCGGCATGCAGCGTGACTATTAAACAGACTTCACCATGGGAAACAATAAAGCATTTCTTGAAATACATCGTCAGGAGGCCGGATACAGGCCGATCCACGACAGAATACGCGACTTCGGCGAGGTAGAGCAGACTCTCAACAGCCGCGAGCGCAAACTGCAGGCATCCCGCTGCATGGACTGCGGGGTCCCCTTCTGCCACTGGGCCTGCCCTCTGGGCAACAAGCCGCCGGAGTGGAACGACGCCCTCTACAAAGACGATTTTGAACTTGCATACAAACTTTTGAACGCCACCAACCCCTTCCCCGAATTCACAGGGCGCGTGTGCCCGGCCCTCTGCGAGAAAGCCTGCGTGCTGAACCGCATACTCTCGGAGCCGACCACCAACCGCGAGGACGAGGCGGCGATCACCGAAATCGCATTCCGGGAGGGCTACGTCTCCGTGCGCACCATAGAGCGCAACGGAAAATCGATTGCTGTCATAGGAAGTGGCCCTTCCGGCCTTGCGGCGGCGGACGCCCTCAACGCAAAGGGGTATGATGTCACCGTGTTCGACAAAAACGAATCCTGCGGCGGACTGCTGCGCTACGGCATCCCCAACTTCAAGCTGAACAAGGCCATCATAGACCGCCGTATGTCGCTCCTGGAGCAGGAGGGCATCAAATTCCGCTTCAATCAGGAAATCGTGTGCGACGAGAAGTTCGCCTCTGAATACGACGCCGTGATTGTGGCCACCGGCACCCCCGACGCCCGCGACCTCAAAATTCCCGGCCGCGAGCTCAAGGGAGTCTACTTTGCGCTGGAGATGCTCTCGCAGCAGAACCGCGTGCTGGCGGGGGCCGAATTCGGCAAAGACGCTCTGGTGAACGCCCACGGCAAGGATGTGCTGGTGATCGGCGGCGGCGACACGGGCAGCGACTGCATCGGCACCGCCCACCGTCAGGGCTGCCGCAGCGTGACCCAGATAGAGATAATGCCCCGTCCGGTGGAGGGTCCCGTGGACCCCGCCAACCCCTGGCCCGGCTATCCCCGCACCCTCAAGACCACCAGCAGCCACGAGGAGGGGTGCACCCGCCGCTGGAACATCAACACCCTGGAGTTCATAGGCAAGGAAGGACGCCTTACCGGCGTGCGCGTGCAGGAGATAGACTGGAAGCCCAACCCCGAGGGAGGGCGCCCCATAATGGTGGAGAAGGGCAAGCCCGAAATCATCAAGGCCGAGATGGCGCTGCTGGCGATGGGCTTCCTCAAGCCGGTGCAGCCCGAATACCCCGCAAACGTGTTCGTGTGCGGAGATGCGGCTTCAGGCGCCTCCCTGGTAGTGAAGGCAATGGCAAGCGGCAGGCAGGCCGCTCTCAAAGCAGATAAATACCTTTCGAAATGAGCACAGTGAGATTTACCAAAATGCACGGGGCGGGCAACGACTACATCTATGTCGATGCCGACCGCTACCCGATAGAGAACCCCTCCGAGGCGGCCCGCATCCTCAGCGACCGGCACAAGGGCATCGGCGGCGACGGCCTGGTGCTGTTCGGTAAATCCCACGGCGGCGGCTCCGACTTTTATATGCGCATCTTCAATGCCGACGGCAGCGAGGCGCTTATGTGCGGCAACGCGGCGCGGTGCGTGGGGCGCTACCTCTACGAGAAGGGGCTGGCGGCCGACCCTGCGGTGCGGCTCGACACCCGCTCCGGAGTCAAGAAGCTCTCCGTGAGGCTGCAGGCGGGCCGGCCCGTGGGGGTCAACGTGGATATGCTTGTCCCCTCGTTCTGCGACCCGGCCCTCTTCAACGAGGCGGAAGATCCCGGTTTCGGATATTTTGTGTCGATGGGAAACCCGCATTATGTTATCTTTGCAGATTCAATCGATTCGGTTGAATCGCGCGGGCCGGTGCTGGAGCGCCACGCCGCATTCCCGCAGCGCTGCAACATAGAGTTCGCCCGCCAGGAGGGCCCTTCGGAGTTCACCGTGAGGGTCTGGGAGCGCGGGAGCGGCATCACGCAGGCGTGCGGCACAGGAGCCTGCGCAGTGGCCGCGGCGGCTTTCAAGACGGGCCGCGCCCCGCGCCGGTGCACCGTGAATATGGACGGCGGCACGCTTTTCCTCGAGTGGCGCGAGAGCGACTCCCATATGATTCTGGGAGGCCCCGCAGAGATAGTTTTTGAAGGAGAATTTAATATGAAATAATATGGCACTTGTCAACGAACACTTTCTGAAACTGCCCAACAACTACCTGTTTGCAGATGTCGCCAAGAAAATCAGCGTGCTCAAGATGATGCATCCCGAGTATGACATCATCTCGCTGGGAGTGGGCGACGTCACCAGGCCGCTGGCGCCGGCGGTGATAGAGGCGATGCACAAGGCCACCGACGAGATGGGCACCGAGGAGGGGTTCCACGGCTACGGCCCCGAGCAGGGCTATGACTTCCTGCGCGAGGCGATCCTCAAGAACGACTTCCTGCCCCGCGGCATCCATCTGGACATAGACGAGATATTCATCAACGACGGAGCCAAATCCGACACCGGCAACATTCAGGAGCTCATCCGCTGGGACAACTCCATCGGAGTCACCGACCCCAGCTACCCGGTGTACATCGACTCCAACATAATGATAGGGCGGGCCGGGGTGCTGGAAGACGGCCGCTGGACCAATGTGGTCTACATCCCCTGCACCGAGGAGACCGGCTTCAAGCCGAGGCTGCCGGAGGAGACCGACGTGGACGTCATCTACCTCTGCTACCCCAACAACCCCACCGGAGCCGTCCTCACCAAGGAGGAGCTGCGCGCCTGGGTCAACTACGCCGTGAAGAACGACAAGCTGATATTCTACGACGCCGCCTACCAGGCATACATCAAGGATCCCGACATCCCCCGCTCGATCTACGAAATCAAGGGGGCGCGCAAGTGCGCCATCGAGTTCCACTCCTTCTCCAAGACGGCGGGCTTCACCGGCATCCGCTGCGGCTACACCATCGTGCCCAAGAGCCTCACGGCCGCCACTCTCGACGGCGAGCGCATAGCCCTCAACCCCCTGTGGAACAGGCGTCAGTGCACCAAGTTCAACGGCACCAGCTACATTTCGCAGCGGGCGGCGGAGGCCATCTACACCCCCGACGGCAAATATCAGATACAGCAGACCATCGACTACTATATGGGCAATGCCAAGATGATGACCGACACCCTGAGGCGCCTGGGATTCACGGTGTACGGCGGCGAGAACGCCCCCTACATCTGGATGAAGACCCCCGGAGGCCGCCCCTCGTGGCAATTCTTCGAGGAGATGTTGCGCGGCGCCCACGTCAGCTGCACCCCCGGAGTCGGCTTCGGCCCCAGCGGAGAGGGCTATGTGCGCCTCACCGCCTTCGGCAACCGCGAGCGCACCGAGGAGGCGCTCCACAGAATAGAGAACTGGACAAAAAAGAGTTAATAATCAACACAATCGAGCAATGGAAACATTAAGATTTCAACTGGTGGGAGAGGCTTTCAAGAAAAAGCCCCTAGAGGTGAAAACTCCCTCCGAAAGACCTTCAGAATATTTTGCCTGCAAGGTCTTCAACCAGGAAAAGATGTACAAATACCTGCCCAAGGATGTCTATGAGGCAATGGTAGATGTAATCGAAAACGGTGCCCGTCTGGACCGCAAGGTGGCCGACCAGGTCGCCGCCGGCATCAAGCAGTGGGCAATCGAGAATGGCGTCACCCACTACACACACTGGTTCCAGCCGCTCACAGAGGGCACTGCAGAGAAGCACGATGCATTCGTGGAGCACGACGGCAAGGGCGGAATGGTAGAGGAGTTCAGCGGCAAGCTGCTCGTGCAGCAGGAGCCCGACGCATCCTCTTTCCCCTCCGGCGGCATCCGCTCTACCTTTGAGGCGCGCGGCTACTCCGCCTGGGATCCCACATCCCCGATTTTCATAATGGACGACACCCTCTGCATACCCACGATCTTCATCTCCTACTCGGGAGAGGCGCTGGACTACAAGGCTCCCCTGCTGCGCGCGCTCCACGCCCTGAATGTGGCCGCAACCGATGTCTGCCACTACTTTGACCCCTCCGTCAAGAAGGTCACCAGCAACCTCGGCTGGGAGCAGGAATACTTCCTGGTAGACGAAGGTCTCTACGCCGCAAGGCCCGACCTGCTGCTCACCGGCCGCACCCTGATGGGTCACGACTCGGCCAAGAACCAGCAGATGGACGACCACTACTTCGGCAGCATCCCCGAGCGCGTCGCAGCCTTTATGCGCGAGCTGGAGATAGAGGCCCTCAAGCTGGGCATCCCCTGCAAGACCCGCCACAACGAGGTGGCTCCCAACCAGTTTGAGCTGGCCCCCATCTATGAGGAGACCAACCTGGCTGTGGACCACAATATGCTGCTGATGTCCCTTATGAAGCGCATCGCCCGCAAGCACGGCTTCCGCGTGCTGCTGCACGAGAAGCCCTTCGACGGCATCAACGGCAGCGGCAAGCACAACAACTGGAGCCTCTGCACCGACAACGGCGTGCTGCTGCACGCGCCGGGCAAGACTCCCGAGCAGAACCTGCGCTTTGCAGTGTTCGTGGTGGAGACCCTGATGGGCGTGTACCGCCACAACGGCCTGCTCAAGGCCTCCATAATGAGTGCCTCCAACGCACACCGTCTGGGCGCCAACGAGGCGCCGCCCGCAATCATCTCCTCATTCCTGGGCAAGCAGCTCTCCGACCTGCTGGACCACATTGAAAGCGCCGACCGCGACGCCCTCTCGATTGCCGGCAAGCAGGGTCTCAAGATGGATATCCCCGAGATTCCCGAGCTGATGATAGACAACACCGACCGCAACCGCACCTCGCCCTTCGCATTCACCGGCAACCGCTTCGAGTTCCGCGCCGTGGGCAGCGAGGCCAACTGCGCCTCCGGTATGATCGCCCTCAACTGCGCAGTGGCCGAGGCCCTCGTGGACTTCAAGAAGAGGGTCGACGCCCGCATCAAGGAGATTGCAGGGCAGTATCAGGGCACCGAGCACAACGCCACCTACCACGCCATCATCGACATCCTGCGCGAGGACATCGTCACTTGCAAGCCCATCCGCTTCGACGGCAACGGCTACAGCGACGAGTGGGTGGAGGAGGCGACCCGCCGCGGCCTGGACGTGGAGCGTTCCTGCCCCGTCATCTTCGACCGCTATCTTGACGAGTCCAGCATCAAGATGTTCGAGAGCCTGGGCGTAATGACCAAGAAGGAGCTCGTGGCCCGCAACGAGGTCAAGTGGGAGACCTACACCAAGAAGATCCAGATCGAGGCCCGCGTGCTGGGCGACCTCTCGATGAACCACATAATCCCCGTGGCGACCCGCTACCAGAGCCAGCTGCTGGAGAATGTCAAGGCCGTGGCCGAGACCTTCCCCAAGGAGAAGGCCGCCAAGCTCTCCGAGCGCAACCTCAAGCTGATAGAGGAGATTGCAGAGCGCACCAGCTCCATCGAAGCTCAGGTGGAAGAGCTTGTGAACGCCCGCAAGAAGGCCAACAAGATAGAGGATGCCCGCGAGAGGGCCATCGCCTACCACGACACCGTGGAGACCAAGATCGACCCCATCCGCTACCAGATAGACAAGCTGGAGATGATTGTGGACGACAAGTGCTGGCCTCTGCCCAAGTACCGCGAGCTGCTGTTCATCCGCTAGAAATTATAAGTCTGCGATATTGTTAAAGGGCTGGA
>CAZIUO010000002.1:58106-62715 GCA_964542575.1 uncultured Muribaculaceae bacterium | reverse complement strand
CCTTAAATAAGGCTGCTTTTTAATGGAGCGGAAAACGAGACTCGAACTCGCGACCCCGACCTTGGCAAGGTCGTGCTCTACCAACTGAGCTATTTCCGCGTGTTCCCGATTGGGATTGCAAATGTAGTAATTAATTCGCGACCTGCAAATTTTTTTACACTACAGAAGCAAATTCTTTCAGGAAACGGACATCATTCTCGAAATACTGGCGCAGATCCTTGACCTGCCACTTGAGCATCGCGATGCGCTCAACGCCCATTCCGAAAGCGAATCCGCTATATACTTTGCTGTCTATTCCGTTAGCTTCAAGCACATTGGGATCTACCATACCGCAGCCCATAATCTCCAGCCAGCCGGTCCCCTTGCAGATGTTGCACCCTTTGCCCTTGCAGATGTTGCAGCTCACGTCAACCTCGGCGCTGGGCTCGGTAAAGGGGAAATATGACGGGCGCAGCCTGATTTTGGTGTCGGCCCCGAACATCTCCTGGGCAAACAGCAGCACAGCCTGCTTGAGGTCGGCAAAAGAGACATTCTTGTCTATGTAGAGCCCCTCCACCTGATGGAAGATGCAGTGTGCGCGGGCGCTGATGGCCTCGTTGCGGAACACGCGCCCCGGGCAAACCACGCGCAGCGGCAGCTGCTGAGTCTCCATCGTGCGCACCTGTATGGAAGAGGTGTGGGTGCGCAGCAGAATGTTGTTGTCCGACTGATTGTTGATGAAGAAGGTGTCCTGCATGTCGCGGGCGGGGTGCTCCGGCGGGAAGTTGAGCGCGCCGAACACGTGCCAGTCATCCTCAACCTCGGGACCCTCGGCCACCGAATATCCGAACTTCTTGTAGATGGAGAGAATCTCCTCCCTGGTGATGGAGATGGGGTGGCGCGCACCCAGGGGCATCTCGTCGCCCGGCATAGTGAGGTCGGCGCCGCTCGATGCAGCATCCCCGGCAGAGAGCGACTCGCGCAGGGCGTTGAGCCGCTGCTGCGCCTCGTTCTTGAGCACATTGAGCCGCTGGCCAAACAGACGCTTCTGCTCTGCAGGCACCGTGCGGAACTCCTCGAAAAGTTTGGTAATCTCACCCTTCTTGCCCAGAAGGCGGACTCTGATGTCCTCTACATCCTGCTCTGTCTTTGCAGAAAGCTCCTTGACGCGGGCAGAAAGTTCTTCAATGATGGTTTCGTTCATTTCCCAAAAATTATCAGGCTGCAAAGATAATCTTTTTTACAGATATTCAGCCTTGTCCTGCGCAGTCAGGTCCACAAGAATCCCCTTTACCGCCTCATCTTCCAGCGGGCACACCATCAGAGCGTTGCCGCTGTCCACCACCATATAGTCTTTGAGTCCCTTGGCGATGAGCAGTTTTTTGCTGTCGCTGCAGATTATGACGCTGCCCGAGACATCGTCCAGAATGGCGTTGGCGCGGGCCACATTGCCCTTGGAGTCCTTGTCGCCGATGTATTCGTAGAGCGACTCCCAGGTGCCCAGGTCCGACCAGCCGAAGTCGGCGGGGAACACCCACGCCTTGCGGGTCTTCTCCATCACGCCGTAGTCGATGGAAATGGAGGGGGAATTGTTGTAGCTGTGCTGAATAAAGTCGCGCTCTGCCTTTGTGCCGTAGATTTTGCGGTCGCCGGGGTTGAAGAGCTCCGTCATCTCGGGCAGATAGCGCTCCATCTCCTCTTTGATGGTCTTGAGGTTCCAGATGAATATGCCCGAATTCCAGAGGAACTCGCCGCTCTCATAGAAGACCTTGGCCAGCTCCGCGTTGGGCTTTTCTGTAAAAGTCTTGACCTGATACCCCTTCTTGGCACTGCCGGGCTCGGTGGAGACCTCCTTGTTGAACTGGATGTAGCCGAAGTTGGTGTTGGGGCTGCCGGGCTTGATGCCGATGGTGAAGAGGCGGTCGTGGTCCTCTGCATAATCCATCACCGCGCTCACCGTTTCCACAAAATTGAACTCGTCGGTGATGATGTGGTCGCTGGGGGCGACCGTCACCACCGCGTCGGGGTCTTTGCTGTAGAGTTTATAGGTGGCGTAGGCGATGCAGGGGGCGGTGTTGCGCTTGAACGGCTCGTAAAGAACGTTCTCGGCAGGGATGCCCTCCGCCTGACTGCCCACTATGCCGGCATATTTCTCCGAAGTGACTATCAGGATGTTCTCCCGGGGCACTATGTGCGCGAGGCGGTCTATGGTCATCTGCAGCAGGGAGCGGCCGGTGCCCAGCAGGTCCACGAACTGTTTGGGCATCGCGTTGCGCGACAGAGGCCAGAGGCGGCTGCCCACTCCGCCGGCCATTATTATGCAGTAATGATTTTTCTTCATTTGGCGTACAGAATTTTGTCTTTTAAAGATAATGAAAATATCTGCACAATCTGCAAAAAAAACGCCGCCAGACGCCCCTCTGACACTCTGTCACGCCGCAGGGCGGCCTAATAGCCGTAGCGCTTGCGGCAGGAGAGGTAGTAATAGACGGTGATGCACAGCGTCAGGACCTCTGCCGCGAACATCGCTATCCAGATGCCGTCCAGCCCCATAATGAGGGGGAGCAGCAGCACGCAGGGGACCTGGAACAGCAGCATTCGGCTGAAAGAGATCACCGCAGAGCGGACGCCGTCGTTGAGGGCGGTGAAGAAGGCCGATCCGAATATGTTGAAGTGGCTCAGCAGAAACGAGAACGAATATACCGCAAAGGCCCGCTTGGTGAGGGCGACCAGGGATTCGTCGTACCCCACGAAGACGCGCGCCAGCGGCTCGGCAAAAAACTCCGCCGCGGCGGTCATCAGAATGGCCACGGAGGCCAGCAGGGCGATGCTCTTGCGCAGCAGGCCGCGCATCTCGGCGTGGTTCTGCGCGCCGTAGTTGTAGCTGATCACCGGCGAGACGCCCATCGAATAGCCGAAGAATATGGCCAGGAACACCATGCTCGCATACATCAGCACGCCGTAGGCGGCCACGCCGTCCTCGCCGGCAACCTTCATCAGCTGCAGGTTATAAATCATGCTCACCAGAGAGAGCGAGACGTTGGTGACAAGTTCCGACATACCGTTTGCGCAGGCGCGCAGCAGCGGCCCGACATAGGAGCGGTCCAGCACCTGCACAATCGGGCGCAGGCGCAGCCGGCTCTTCTGCCGCTTGCTCAGGAAGTAGCAGAAGGGCACCATTCCGCCCACCACCATACCGATAACGGAGGCGATGGCGGCGCCCTCCACGCCCCAGCCGAAGAGCCCCACGAACACATAGTCCAGCACGATGTTGGAGCCGCCGGCGGCAAATGTCACCCACATCCCCATCCTGGGCCGCTCGGCCGCAATCATCAGAGGCTGGAACGCCCCCTGCAATATGAAGAAGGGCATCGAGAGGGTCAGGATGCGGCCATATCGCACGCAATAGTCGAGCAGTTCGCCGTCGGCGCCCAGCAGCCGTCCCACGGGGCGCAGGGTTGCAAACGCCACCAGCCCGGTGATGATGCCGGCCGCGATGGCGCAATAGATGATGGCAGAGAAATAGCGCTCTGCCCTGTCCTGGTCGCCCTCCCCCATCACTTTGGATACCAGCGCGCAGCCGCCCGTGCCGAACATAAAGCCCAGGCAGGCCCAGATCTGGATGTAGGGCCAGATTATGTTGACCCCGGCAAAAGCGGTCTTGCCGGCATAGTTGGAGACGAAAAAGCCGTCCACCACATTGTAGATGGAGGTGAAAATCATCATCAGCACCGGCGGCAGGGTAAACCGGAGCAGCCGCGCTATGGTGAAATGGTCGGAAAGTTGAATTTTTGCTGAAGCCATACAAGTTTTAACATTTTTCAAGGCGGCGAAGGTACGACTTTTTAAGCCGCCCCTCAAATTGTTTTGTTACTTTTGCGAAGTTTATATATTTGATTATGGCTATAGTACGCAAGAACTTCCCGGTCAAGGGGATGGGGTGCGCCGCCTGCGTGGCGCGGGTGCAGAATGCAATCGGCCGCGTGCCCGGGGTCCGCGAGGCTTCGGTGTCGCTTGCGGGGAACTCCGCACGGGTGGATTACGACACTGATATGACCGATGCGGCCGCCATCGCCAAGGCGGTGCAGGATGCAGGCTACGACTTGATTGTCCCCGAAGAGGGGGACGAGGACGACCCCGACCACCCGGAGCGGGCGGAGCAGGAGGCAGAAGAGGCGGCCGAGCAGGAGGCGCGGCGCAGCTGGCGCAGTCTGCTGCGCGATATGTACCTGGCCCTGGCGCTGGCCGCCGCAGTGATGGCCGTCGGCTGCCTGTGGCCCTTCAAGGGGGGCTGCACCGGGGCCGAGTCCGCCTCGGCAGGGGTCTGCGCAGAAGCGGCCGCAAGCTCTTCGCCGGCCCCGCAGAACCTCTGGGCAGGCATCCTGATGGCGGCGCTGTCGGCCGCAAGCGTGTTCTGGGCGGGGCGGCGCTTCATCCGGGGCGCAGTGCGTCAGGCGGCCCACCTCAGCGCCGGAATGGACACCCTGGTGGCTCTCTCCACCCTCATAGCTTGGCTTTTCAGCCTTTTCAATCTGATTTTTCCCGGCTTCTGGACCTCGCGCGGCCTGGAGGCGGGGCTCTATTTTGACTCCAGCGCAATGATTGTGGCCTTCATACTGGCGGGCCGCGT
>CAZIUO010000002.1:50431-58096 GCA_964542575.1 uncultured Muribaculaceae bacterium | reverse complement strand
AAGAGCGGGCCAAGCGGGGCACCACCGCCGCAATCCGCGGCCTGATGGGGCTCCGGCCGCGCCAGTGCCGCATCCGTCCGGGAGAAATCGTGCAGATACGCCCCGGAGAGCGCATTCCGGTGGACGGTTGCGTGGTGGAGGGGAGCTCTTTTGTGGACGAGAGTATGCTCTCCGGCGAGCCGCTGGCGGTGGAGAAGCTCCCCGGGGCGGAGGTTTTTGCCGGAAGTCTCAATCAGGGCGGCATCCTCAGCGTCAAGGCGGTCAAGACCGGCGGCGACACAATGCTCTCGGCCATCATCCGTATGGTAAAGGATGCACAGGGCAGCAAGGCGCGCATACAAAATGTAGTGGACAAGGTGGCGGCGGTGTTCGTCCCCGTCATCATAGCCATATCGCTGCTGACATTCCTCTGGTGGACATTTGCCGCAGAGGGCGGCGGCCTGGCCAAGGGGCTGCTGACAATGGTGTCGGTGCTGGTGATAGCCTGCCCCTGCTCTCTGGGGCTCGCCACCCCCACCGCCGTGATTGCCGGCATCGGCAAGGGGGCCTCGATGGGGATTCTGATCAAGGACGCCGACGCGCTGCAGAGCGCCGCCGGCATAGATACGGTGGTGCTGGACAAGACCGGCACTCTGACCACCGGCCATCCCGCCGTCACCGACCAGATCTGGCTCGACGGCAGCCTGCGCGGGGCACTGCTCGCCTTGGAGCGGCTCTCAACCCACCCGCTGGCCGGGGCCATCTGCGCCGCGCTGGAGGGGACGCAGCCTCTGGCGGTGGAAAATTTCGAGGCGATGCCCGGGCGCGGCCTCACGGCGACGCTCGGCGGCGCGCGCCTTTTTGCCGGCAACACCTCGCCGCAGCCCTGCCCGCAGGCGCAGGAGTGGATTGCCCAGGGCAAGACGGTGGTCTATTTCTGCCGGGAAGATGCCCTGGTGGCGGCCCTGGCCGTCAGCGACAGCCTCAAAGAGGACTCCGCCGCAGCGGTGGCAGAGCTTAAAAAGATGGGCATCGAGACCTGTATGCTCACCGGCGACAACCCTGCCGCCGCAGGGCGCATCGCCGCCGAGGCGGGCATCTCGCGCGTCAAGGCGGGGGTTCTGCCCGCCCAGAAGGGGGAATTCATTCGCAGTCTGCAGTCCGAAGGTAGAAAGGTGGCGATGGTGGGGGACGGCATCAACGACAGCGCGGCGCTGGCCCTCGCCGATGTCAGCATCGCGATGGGGGGCGGCAGCGACATCGCTATGGATGCCGCGCAGGTCACAATGGTCTCCGGCAGCCTGAGCCGCATTCCCGCTCTGATACGGCTTTCGCGCAAGAGCCGCCGCATCATCCGGGAGAATCTGTTCTGGGCGTTCATCTATAATATAATAGCGGTGCCGATGGCGGCCGGGGCGTTCGGATTCTCGCTGAATCCGATGATTGCCGCCTGCTGTATGGCGCTCAGCAGCGTCTGCGTCGTCACCAACAGCCTCCGAATCCATAAAGACAGCCACTTCCCACTTTAAACTCTCCACTCCTCTAAACACTAAACTCTACACTCTAAACTAAAAAAAGCGGTCGCGGGGGATCCCGCGGCCGCTTTTTTAATGTATTGGAGAGCGGTTAGAAACCGATTCTCACATTGTCCAGATAGATTGTCTTATTGTCGTTGAGCACTTTGAAATACTTGCAGCCTGCGGGAACGGTAACGGTCATAACATTGCCGTCTTCACTTACCACGCCCTCGAGAGCATCGCCCTCGGGATTCTCAGCGGCGCCAGCATAAACCTTGAGGCTGCCGAAATTCGGGGTCTGTCCCTCTTTATTCGTCAGAGTGATGGTCTTGATCTCGGAAGGCATCGCTGTCTTGTTGGAGATGAAGGCACCGACGCCCTTCTTGAACTGCATACCCTTTCCATAGTTTGCGACATAAAGCACATTGAACTCATAGCCGTCCTGCGCAAAAGTGGCTGCCTCTGTCGGATATTTGGTAGGGAAACCGTCTGCAGTCGTTATTGTCAGTCCGTCGCTGGGTTCGGGTTCCGGCTCCGGTTCGGGCTCGGGGGTTGTGCCCTTCTCGTGGCTCACATACCACGCGTTGCCCACCTGGGCGGAACCTTTGAATTCTGCGCGGTTGCCCACGATGGTGATGACGTCACCCTCCTCTACTCCAAGAGTGGAGAACTGCTTCTTCTCTCCGTTAAGGCCGGTGAGGACGCCATAGACATACACGCTGCCGCTCTCGTCGGTGAGGTCGAAGTTGCCGTAGTCGGCGTTCTTGATGTTATTGACGCTGCCGGTGAGGCGGTACCACTTGTCGGTGGAAGCTTCCTTTGCAAGGAAGTCGGCCACTGAGATCGCCTCTACCTTGTAGAAGTCCTCCACATAGCCCACAAGCTCCAGAGTGCCGTTGTAGCTGGTCTTGTAGCCGATGATGGTGACCACGTCGCCCGCAGCAATGCCCAGAGTGGTGACATCGATGGAGGCGTCGGAAGCCTCTGCCACGCGGGTGTTGTAGGCATAGATGGTGCCGGTGGCATCGGTGATGTCAAAGCGGCCCTTTGCAAGATTGTTGACCTTGGAGATGTAGCCTGTCACACGGTAGTTCACCGTCTTGTCGTCGGGAGCCGCAAGCAGCTCTGCGACGGTCATATCGGTGATTTCCGGCTCCGGTGCGGGTTCGCTCTTCTCGTGGCTCACATACCACGCGTTGCCCACCTGGGCGGAACCTTGGAATTCTGCGCGGTTGCCCACGATGGTGATGGTGTCGTACTCCTCGACGCCCAGAGTGGAGAACTGCTTCTTCTCTCCGTTAAGGCCGGTGAGGACGCCATAGACATACACGCTGCCGCTCTCGTCGGTGAGGTCGAAGTTGCCGTAGTCGGCGTTCTTGATGTTATTGACGCTGCCGGTGAGGCGGTACCACTTGTCGGTGGAAGCTTCCTTTGCAAGGAAGTCGGCCACTGAGATCGCCTCTACCTTGTAGAAGTCCTCCACATAGCCCACAAGCTCCAGAGTGCCGTTGTAGCTGGTCTTGTAGCCGATGATGGTGACCACGTCGCCCTCGGCGATGCCCAGAGTGGTGAGGTTGGTGGAAGCGTCGCTCTCCTTGGCCACGCGGGTGTTGTAGGCGTAGATGGTGCCGGTTGCGTCGGTGATATACACGCGGCCCTTCTCAAGGCTGCTGGCCTTGGAGATGTAGCCGGTCACGCGGTAGTTCACCGTCTTGTCGTCGGGAGCGGCAAGAACCTCAGCCACGGTCTTGGTGGGGATGCTGCCGTCCTGCTCCACCTTGAAGTCGACGGTTGTGGTCTCGCCGGCTGCGGTGGTGGTGGCTACCTTGATGGTCTCGGTGCGGGGCACGCCGGCATTCTCAGGCACGCTGAAGGAGAGGGTCACCTTGTCGCCGTCTTTGGTGGCGCCGTTGTAGGTGATCCAGTCGGCAGTATAGTCAGCCTTGACGTCGGTGCCCTTGACGGTGGCCACGATGTCGAAGTTGCCACCCTCCTTCTCTATGTATGCATAGTCGCTGTCCAGCGCAATCACAGACTTGCTGTGGTTTACATACACGGCGTTCTTGATCTCCCAAGTGCCGTTGTATTGCGTGAACTCGTTGCTGACGACGGTGAGCACGTCGCCCATCGCGAGGCCCTTCTCGGCGAAGCAGACCTGCTCCTCAAGCTCCTCGTTGAGCAGACCGTAAACATAGATGGTGCCGGTCTCGTCGGTGAGGTCAAAGTTGCCGTAGGTGGTGTTGACCACGCGGGTGATGGTGCCGGTAATCAGGTAGCTGTCGGTATTCTCGCCCTTTGCAAGCAGCTCTGCGATGGTGATTGCCTCGGCGTCGCCGCTGCTGCTGCCGCCGCCCGCAGCCTGAGTGACTGCCAGGGTGGCCAGAGGAGTGCCCTCAAGGTCGGTGCTGGTGCTGCTTACATCGCCCACGGCGCTGTAGAAGCCCACGTTTTCTGTGCGGGCAGTGCCTTCGTTGGGAGCCACTGTCACCTTGACGGTGGCATTGCCCTCGCCGTTTGCGGGCTCCACGCTGATCCACTCGGGAGTGGAGGCGGCCCAGGCGCCGTCGGCGGTGACTGTCACGTCAAATGTCTCGCCGGCAGCAGCAACCTTCTGATTGTCGGGGCTGACGGTGATGTTGCGGGCCATAGGGCCGGCTACGTAGTCCAGTGTGCAGGATGCCAGGGCGCCCAGGCACACAAGTGCTGTCAACAGTAAATTGAATATCCTTTTCATATCGTTTAGAATGTGATTCTCGCACCGATCTGGCAGCGCCATCTTGAATAGAAGTCGCTCATGCTCAGAGTGTAGGGGCTATACTGATAAGTGGGGGTTGCATTGCCCTCGGCGTCCACGTTCACTGCGGTGACCTTGAGCACGCGCAGGTTGTATGCGCTGCCGTAGTAGAGGCCCCAGTTGCGGTTGAACATATTGCCGATGTTCATTATGTCGGCAAAGACCTGAATCTTGGAGCCGCGGGCCTTGTTGTAGATGAAGTCCTCGCCGATGTGCAGGTCAAAGTGATGCTCGAAGGGAGCCATACCTGCATAGCGCTCGGACCACTGGCCGCGGTGGCTCAGCAGATACTGGTCGTTGCGGATGTAGTTCTCGAATTTGGCTGCGTCGCCCGCCTTTGCCCAGTTCATCTGGGGCACCTCTTCTGCGGTGGGGATGTACATCAGGGAGTTGCCCTTGTAGCCGTCGCCGTTGAGGTCGGTGGCCTCGTTGTAGGTGTAGGAGTAGCGCTGGCCGCTCTGGCCGGTGTAGGTCAGGGAGACGTTGGTGGCCAGACGGCCTGCCAGGTAGGGACGCGAGTTGTAAGATACCACTGCCATCAGTTTGTGAGGGCGGTCGAACAGCGAGTAGCTGAGCTCGGGAGCGTTGGTGTCCACGGAGTAGTTGTACTTCCAGTTGGAGTATGCCACGCTGCTGGTGCCGTCGTTCACGCTGTAGGAGTGTCCGAAGGTGTAGGATGCCATCAGGTCGAGGCCGAAGTCGAACGACTTCTCCACCTTGCCGCTGAGGGAGTAGGAATAGCCCTTGTTGGTGTTGCTCAGCGCCACGATTGTGGAGTATGCGCTGGACATCGTGCTGTAGTAGGGAGCTGCGCTGGATGCATTTGCGGCGGAAGCCTCTGCATTCACGGGATAGAGGGAGCCGGTGCTGGTGATGGCCAGGTTCTGGAAGAAGACGTTGTTCAGGGTCTTGGAGAAGAGGGCGTCGAAGGTGAAGTTCCATCCGCCGCTGTAGCTCTTGTCAAAGCCGAGGTTCACGCGGAACACCTGGGGATATTTGAACTTGCGGTTCATAGTGTTGATGGTGGCGCCGCTGTTGCTTGCCTGCAGGGCACCGCTGCTGATGAAGGTGTCGTAGGGGTTGCTGGTGAAGGCGTTCACGCCCTTCTCGGCAGCCGCGGCGAGCAGCTGCGAACCCTTAACCTTGACAGATTTTGCCTCCATACCGTTGTTGTTGTAGGCGTTGGAGAGCCATACGAAAGGCACGCGGCCTGTGAAGAGGCCGGCGCCGCCGCGCAGCACTGCCGTGTGGTCGTCATCGAGATAGAGGCGGAAGCCTACGCGGGGAGAGAGCAGCACGGATGCCTTGGGGGTCTCGCCCACGCGGGCATTGTAGAGTGCGGGGAAGGTGTCCTTGAAGCTCTCCGCATACTCGTTGAAAGCGACATTCTCGGTGGGCTTGTTAAGCAGCAGAGGCATATCGGCACGCACGCCGTAGGTGAGGGTGAAGTCGCGGTTGGGCTTCCACTCGTCCTGAGCGTAGAGGCCGAACTGGGCAGCCCAGGTGGTTGCGCCCCACACGGAGTTGCCGCCTGTCAGCGAAGGGTCGGCATAGTTGTAATAATAGGTGTCGACATTGCTGTTGAAGTAGTTCTCCAGGCTGGTATAGTAATACTCGCCGAATGCGTACTGGCGGAAGATGTTGTAGAAGCGGAAGAGCTCGTTGTGGGTACCTACGGTGATGTTGTGTTTGCCGGCAAAAATGGAGAAGTTGTCGGTGAGGGTGTAGGAGTCGGAGTTCATCGCATTGGCGCCGGAAGAGTACTCGGTGCCGAGGTTCAGGGTGTAGGTGTCGCCGCTGATGTAGATGTTGGCGCCCTGGTAGGGGAACTCGCGGTGGTCACGCACCAGCACTGCGGTGGCGCGCAGCTCGTTGGACATCATCTCGTTTATGCGGCTGTTGAGTTCCAGCACAAAGGAGTTGGTGTAATCCACCATCTTGTAGGAGGAGTTGTTGAAGTAGTAGGAGGTGGAGCCGCTGCCGTACTGGTCTGCGAAAGAGTGCGCAAACTGGTAGCGGAACATCAGCTTGTTGTCGGTGTTGATGTTCCAGTCGAGGCGCAGCAGGGCGTTCACCGACTGATCCTTGATCTGATGGGGAGTGTAGCTCTCGCTGAAGTTGTCTGCAGGGGAGTAGGTCTCCTGATAGTGGCTCAGGATGGCGTCGGCCAGCTCTGTGGTGAAGCCTGTGCCCACGAACTTCTGACCTGCGAGGTCGGTGGTCTGGCCATTGACAATCACGGGGAAGGTCACATCCTGATAGCGGTCGGCACCCGCAACGCCCAGAGGGTTGCTGTTGCTGAAGTCCTTGGTGTAATAACCCTCGTAGGGGTTGTAGACGGAGGGGTAGCTCTTCTGATAGAACTCGCCGCTGGCAAAGAAGAAGAGTTTGTCCTTGATGATGGGGCCGCCGATGGTGAAGCCGGCGGTGGTGGTGGACTCGTCGGAATATTTGGTGCGCTCCTTGCCCTCAGCGATGGTGCCGGCGGTGGTGCCGATGAAGTCCTGATTGTTGTAGTAAGCGTAGGCGCTGCCCTTGAATTGGTTGGTACCAGACTTGGTGATGGCGTTCATCGCGCCGCCGGTGAAGCCGCTCTGACGCACGTCAAAGGGAGCCACTACCACCTGAATCTCCTCGATGGCGTCGAGGGCGATGGGGTTGGCGCCGGTCTGGCCGCCGTTGGTGCCGGAAGAGGAGAGGCCGAAGGCATCGTTGCTGATGGCACCGTCGATCTGGAAGCTGTTGTAGCGGTTGTTGCTGCCGGCAAAGGAGATGCCGCCGCTCTTGTTGACAGTTGCCTGAGGGGTGTACTTCACGATGTCGTAGATACTGCGGTCCACTGTAGGCATAGTCTCCACAGTCTTGTGGGAGAAGTGGTCGCCCGCACCGGTCTTGTTGGCATTGAAAGACTTGTCGCTGACGACATAGACAGCATCCAGCTGCTCGGAGCCTTTCATCTTGAGGTTGAGCTCATAGGGGTCGCCGAGTTTGAGAGTAACATCGGTAATCGACACGGTCTCCATACCGATGAAGGATACCTCCACGGTGTAGGGGCCGCCGATACGCATACCGTTGATAACAAAACGGCCGTCAGAATTGGCGGCTGTTGCATACTGGGTTCCTGAAGGGGTGTGGGTTGCCACGACGGTTGCGCCTGCGAGCGGCTCACCGCTGTTGTCGGTGATGAGGCCGTTCATCGACGAAGTCGTGACCTGAGAATAGCCCGACACTCCGACACAGAGTATCGCCACTACGGCGATCAAACGCTTAAAAAATTGGTTCATAGAGAGTTATAATTGGTGTTCAGTTCTTGCTAGAAACTGCGCAAATATACGCAATTTAGTTGAGAGTTTAGTGTTTAGAGTTTAGAGTTTG
>CAZIUO010000002.1:0-50331 GCA_964542575.1 uncultured Muribaculaceae bacterium | reverse complement strand
TAGCAAAAAAGAGGTTAAATTCTTAACCTCTCTTTTCGCCCTCTACACTCTAAACTCTACACTCTAAACTAAATGGGAGCATTGCTCCACGGCATCGAGCTTCTCCCAGGGGAAGAACTCCACCGGGCAGGAAATCTGCCTGCCGTCGCGCACCAGAGTGACAGTCTCGGTGTAGGGCTTGCGGCCAAAGTGGCCGTAGGCAGCCGTGGGCTCGTAAATCGGGTTCTTGAGGCCGAACTTGCGGATGATTGCGGCGGGGCGCAGGTCAAATTCGGTGCCGATGAACTCCGCGATCTCGGCGTCGCTCAGCGTCGAATGGCTTGTGCCGAATGTGTTCACGAATATGCTGCAGGGGCGCGCGATGCCGATTGCATAGGAGAGCTGCACCATCATCTCGTCCGCCACGCCGGCCGCCACCATATTCTTGGCTATGTAGCGGGCGGCATAGGCCGCACTGCGGTCCACCTTGCTGGGGTCCTTGCCGCTGAAGGCGCCGCCGCCGTGGGCGCTGCGTCCGCCGTAGGTGTCCACTATTATCTTGCGCCCGGTGAGGCCGGTGTCGCCAGCGGGGCCGCCGATCACGAATTTGCCGGTGGGATTCACGTGCAGTATGTATCCGTGGTCAAAGAGGGCCGCGATTTCGGGCCTGAGGCTGGCCTTGAGCCTCTCCAGCAGAATGTTCTGCACATCGCTCCGGATGCGCGCGGCCATCGCCTCGTCGCTGTCGAACTCGTCGTGCTGGGTAGAAATCACTATCGTGTGGACCCTCACGGGACGACGGGTTGTGCCGTCATATTCTATTGTGAACTGCGATTTTGCGTCGGGCCTCAGATAGGGCATCGGAGAGTTCTGCTCGCGGCGGATGTCGGCCAGAATCCGCAGCACCTTGTGCGAGAGCATCAGCGGCAGGGGCATATACTCCTCCCCTTCCGTGCAGGCGTAGCCGAACATTATTCCCTGGTCGCCCGCCCCCTGCTCGTCGTCTTCTGCGCGGTTGACCCCGCGGGCGATGTCGCAGCTCTGCTCGTGCAGCGCCAGCAGCACGGAGCACGACTTGGAGTCGAACTGATAGTCGCTCTTGGTGTAGCCGATGCGCTCTATGGTCTTGCGCGCCACGCTCTCGATGTCCACATATGCGCTGCTGGAGGCCTCGCCGCCCACCAGCGCCAGCCCGGTGCTCACAAAAGTCTCGCAAGCCACGTGACTCTCTGCGTCATTTCTAAGGAATTCGTCAAGGACCGCGTCAGAAATCTGGTCCGCCACTTTGTCGGGATGCCCTTCGCTCACCGACTCCGATGTAAAAAGAAAATTCTTGTTCATAATTTTAGCATTTTTTCTTGTGGTGGTTGCAAGCAATGTCAAATCTGTCCACCCCATATGTTAAACAACGGTGCAAATGTACTCAAAAACAGATGCAATCCAAATGCATCATTCGCCCTTCTGCTGCACCACCAGCGTGCGCGACAGCGTAGTGCAGCTGTATGTCATGGAGCAAGTGCGTTCTGCGCCGGTGTCGTTGGCCTTCACGCGCACCTGCAGCGGATGCTCCACGGTTTCGTAATCGCTCTCGCCGCTGGTCACGTCCACATCGACCCAGTCCTGTATGCCGGTCTCGTCAAAAGCCCAGCGCACGTTGGCGGTAATGTGCACATCGTACAGCCCTCCGTCCACGGGGGCGAAGATGGTGTCGGTGTCGCAATCCAGCCTCGGGATAATGAATTTCTCGCAGGAGACGGGCAGAAAAGCGGCCGCCGCCAGCAGAAAAAGCGCTGCAAAAACTCCCTTGTTCATACTAAAACCTTTGTGCGGGGCAAAGTTAACCATTTTTTAATATCTTTGCGGGGATACGACACTATTTGAAGAAATGAAAAAGCCTCTGCTGACACTCGCGCTGATGCTGCCCGTGCTCTTTTCCTGCACCGAGAACTTCAGCCCCTCCATAAAAATCACCCCCAGCCTCTCCTATGTCCCCTATGAAGGGGGCAGCGTGGACATCACCGTGATGACCGACCTCCCCTGGAAGGTTGAGCTGGACGATGAAGACGCCACCACCGTCGTGAGCAAGAGCGCCGGCATCGGCGACGACGTGGTGACCCTCACCATCCCCGCCACCGACAACTGGACCACCTCCGCCGTGACGGTAGAGTTCAAATGCACCAGCAACAGCAGCACCGGCACCAAGACTGCCGTGATAACCCAGGGCTACAAACCCTCCATTATGGTGGAAAGCGAGTCTTTGGAAGTGCCCTCAGAGGGGGGCATCATCCGCGCCGTGGTCACCGCCAATGCCGCCTGGAGCGCCTCCTGCAGCACCCGCGGCATCACCTTGTCTCCCGACAGCGGGGACGCCGGCAACTACACCGTAAAAATCTTCGTTGACGCCAACCGCACGGGGGCGGCAAGAAAAATCACCGCCGATTTTTCAATCGACGGTGACTCTGCTTCGCTGGAATTCTCCCAGCTCTAGTAGTTCACTACAATATCGTCTTTGGAATTGACTATCAGCTGCAGCGAGCCCTGATAGAGGGTCAGTATGCCGGTGATGTCCACCGTGGCGCTGCCCGAGAGCACCTCCTGCGGGATTTCCTCGTCGCCGAACTTGGAATAGCCGCTGGTGCGCAGCTGAATCTCGCTCGAACCCATCCTGAAATACTGGCTCACGGAATAGGCCGACGCGTGGGCGCGGATGTCCTCTTTGCTTGTGGCAAAGCCAGGGTCGGCGGGCTCGCCCACCGTGCCGTAGTTGTAGTCGTTGGCGTTGCCGATTTTAACATCGTCCCACACTCCCGAATCCAGATACTCCTTGAACTTGGTCTCGGACATCGCCCAGGTGGTGATGCCGTGCGGCGCGTCGGAAATGAAGATGCGGTTGGCCGAGAGGGTCTTGTCTTTGTTGGAGTTGATGTAGATAAGGCAGAATGCCTCGTTGGCATATTTGAGCCCTCTGAGGGTCACCAGACGCCCCAGGTAGGGGTTGCTGGCCTGCAGCGAGTTCTTCGAGGGGAGCTGTTTCTCGGTGATTTCCACCGGGGTTACCTTCTCTCCCTGCTCGCCGCAGAATATGTGGGAGTCAATCAGATAATTGGCCTCCAGATATGATGTCTCGTAGGAGCCGGTGGGGTCGTTGTAGCCGATTTGCACCATCCCCTGGCCGCCGTAGTTGCCGGTCTTGAAGCCGTACATACCCAGGGTGAGGCCGTTGCAGCGCACATAGAGGGTCTGTCCCTCCTTGTAGAAGTTGTAGAGGCCGTTCTTGCCCAGCTTGAGCTCGATGGCGGCCGTCTCGTCCTGGATGTAGAGGCTCTTGTAGAAGTTGCCCGGCTGGTCGGTGGTGGAGACCTTGCCGCTGATGATTATGTCGCGGTCGATGTCCCACGGCTTGCCGGTGGTGTACATCGCGCACAGCTGGGCGATGGTGGTGTTCGCGGTCATCTGCGCCGGCTGCTTGGCCGCGGGCTCGCTGTATTTGCCGGTGAACACGGGCTCGAATTCCTCCTTGAGCGAGGTGCAGGAGGCGGCCAAAGCTGCCGCTGCAATCAGAATATATATCCTTTTCATACTTTAGAAGCGGAAATAGAGGTTCAACATATAGTTTGTCCCCGCCATATAGAAGTATTTCGAGTCAAACTTGTAGTAGCGGTCCTTGCCGGTGCTGGAAATCAGACGGCTCTGCTCGTAGCCGCCGGTGCGCACGCCGCGGTTGTTGAGCAGGTTGTTGACGTTGAGCGCGAAGCCGAAGTTGTATTTGCGGTTGATATACCACGACTTGCCTATGCTGGCGTTCATCAGGAACTGGGGGCTGAACTCCTCCTGGGTCGCCATATACTCGATTTCTGAGGCGGTGGCCACGCCGTCGGGGCCCTCAGTGGCGATGGAGGTGCGGTAGAGCGGGTTCATATCCAGATAGGACTTCGCAAAATACTGCCCGTTGAGCTCGAAGAACCAGTACGAGCGGGTGCGGTAGTTGAGCGCAAGGGCGGCCGCCATCGAGGGGCTGGAGGGGACGTGATGCTTCTGATACCCCTCAATCACGGGGTTGCCGTTCACATCCACCTCTATCACGTCCGCCCCGGTGTTGTCGGTCACGTGGCGGTATATGGGGCTCTCCTTCCAGTAGAGCACCTCCTCGTTTTCAAACACCACCTCGGAGCTGTTGTCGATGGTCTGGGTCATATAAGGGTTGGAGGTGTAGATGTACTCGCCCAAGCTCAGCACGCCCGAGAGCGAGAGGCCCTGCAGGGGCAGAGGCACCTTGGCGCCGAACTCCACGCCCATATTGCGCTGGTCTATGCCGGTCAGGGCAAAGTTGCTGAAGCTCTGCTGCGCATCATCGTAGATGCTCATCAGGTCGCTCTGGTCGGTGATGGCGGTCCAGAAGCCGGTCACGCGCAGGCTGTAGCCGTTGCTCTCCCACTGATAGTTGACATCGGCGGAGACGGTCTTCTGGGTGGTGAGCCCATCCATCATTGTGTTGCGGGTGCGGGGCGAGACAAACGCGTCGCTGAAGTTGGGGGCGTCATTGAAATAGCCCGCATTCAAGCTGAAGCGGTGGCCGCCGTTGATGTAATACGACAGCGACACCTTGCCGGCCCAGGTCAGGAAGCCCGCCACGTCGCTCTTGCCCTTGGAGGTAATCACATTGCCCTTGGAGTCATAGGTGGTGAGGGTCTTGCCCTGATAGGTAATTTCTTTGCCGGCATCGTCGAGGCCTGCAAAGAGGCCCTTGCGCACGAGGCCTTCGCGGTAGAAGGACTCATAGCCCACGGCGCCGCCCACCGTGGCGGTCAGATTGTCAAGGGTATATTTGGTATTGACCCAGGCGTGTGCCTTGCGGATATGGGCGTAGTAGTCGTAGCCATACTTGCCCCCTTTGGTTATCTGCTCGGCGCTGCCGTTGGAGAGGAAGTAGTCCAGGTCATTCTGGATGAGCGCCTCGTTGGATGCGAAGTCGCGCTCTGCATACTGGTCGATGTTGAGGTAGTACTTGCCGCCCAGCAGGTCGGCGATCTTCTTGTAGTTCTCGCTGCGGTTCAGCTTGCCGTCGACCCCGGCGGTGAGGGTGAACCTGTCGGTGGCATACCAGCTGGCGCTCAGGGCCAGGTTCAGGTCGCGCTGGTCCACGTGACGCTCTTCCTGCACATATTTGCTGCGCCCACCCTCGGAGTTGTAGTTGACATTGTAGAGGCGGTCCCAGTTCAGATGCTGGTAGGCAGCAAAGTCCCTGGAATGGTTGCTCCAGGACTCGGTGGCCCAGTTGTACTTACCTTCGTTGAGACGGTTGTAATCGTCGTCGTTCATATAGAAGTAGCTGGGCAGGTTGCGGTAGTAGTCGGGACGGGGGTCGGCCGCGTCATACCAGTCGAGGGCGGTGTAGCCGTTGCTGCCGCAGCGGTAGAGCAGCGTCGCGGAGAGATCCAGATTGTCGGTGGGCGATGCGGTGTACTTGAGCACGGTGACCGGCTCGAATGTGCGGCGCACGCGGCTGTTGCGCACCACGCCGTTCTGGTAGCCCCAGTTGGAGTTGTACATATTGTCCCCCATCAGGTCATAGACCTCCTGGGTGGAGGCGTTCTGCGCGCCGCGCTCGCCGGTGTTGGCGAATGTGAAGAGAGACAGGCGGCTGTCGTCGCCGAACTTCTTCTCTATGCCGGCGTAGTATGAGATGTTCTTGTAGTAGACACCCTCGACCCAGTCGTTGCCGCCCACGCGGGCAGAGATGTTGAAGGCATACGAGAGGCCGTTGTCAAGCTCGCCGGAGGCGTAGGTGGCCATCAGGCGGAGGCGGTAGAGGGCGCTGTTGGAGAGGACGCTGAAGCGCCATCCGGGACGCACCGCAGAGGGGTTGCCCAGAATGTTGGTGGTGCCGTTGAAGTGGCCCAGGCCATATTCGGTGCTCTCCTGGCCGATGCTGGTGTTTTTGCTGCGCATCGCCTCGTTGAGGCCGCTCCAGAGGCTGAAGGGAGAATAACCGGTGATAGCGTCGTTCATCTTGACCCCCGCCAGGTAAATGTCCTGCGACTCGCTCTCGTAGCCGCGGTTCTTGAAGCGGATGGAGCTGAAGCCGTAGCCCGCCACCTGCGTGAATACGTCGTTGTTGCCGTACATTATGGTGGGGTTGTCGGTGAAGCCGGAGTCGTCCATATCAAACTCCACAAAGCTGGAGTCGTCCACCTCCGCCACCACCTGCTCGGGCAGCAGCGAGATGCGCATCAGGTCCTTCACGAAGCCGCCCTCCACGCTGACGTTCACATTGGCGGTGACATAGCCGTCGGCCGCCACGGTCATATTGTAGCCTCCATCGGGCAGCGCCTCTATCAGAAAGGCTCCCGACGCGTCGGTGTTGCAGACGGCCACGGCCGCCCCGCCGGAGAGCAGAGAGACTTGCGCCCCCGCGATTGCGCTCCTGCTGGAGCGGCTCACCACAATGCCCTTGACTCCGCCGGTGGGCATCTGGCCCCAGCAGAGCAGCGTGCAGAGCAGCATCGCCATTGAAAGTGTTATTCTTTTTATCATTCCGCTATTGTTTTACTGATTACGATGTAGGTGGGATAGTGGTCGCTGTAGCCGCCTATGAAGGAGCCGTTGGAGAAGGTACGCAGCGGATATCCCTTGTACTGCCCGCTCTTGGTCTCCATAAAGCGCTTCTTGAACACGCGGCCGTAGTAGCCCTTGTTTATCGGCCTGATCCTGAGGCCGCCGTCGGGGGCGAAGGCCAGGGAGCTGTTCACCAGTATCTGGTCGAACAGGCTCCAGGTGCCCTGATAGCAGATGGACCCGATGCCGTCGGCGAGAATCGTGCAGAAGGGGTTGAAGAAGTCCTCTTCAGTCGTCTCCTCCAGGGTGGCGCGGCTGTGGAAATAGTCGGTCATGCTGGGGTCGGTGGGGTTGTCGTTCATATCGCCCATCGCCACAATCTTGATTCCGGGATACTTCTCCGTCATCTTCTGGGCGTGCTGATAGGCGATTTCGGCGCCGCGGCTGCGCAGGTTGCTCCCCTTGCCGCCTCCGCGGCTGGGCAGGTGCATCACATAGAAGGCGAAGTGCTCGCCGTCGATGGTGCCGTGCACCATAAGTATGTCGCGGGTGCGGAAATAGTCGGTGTCGGTGTCGGAAAAGTCGATGTCGCTCCCCTCAAAGGTGAAGGGAATCGATTCGGAGTCCAGAAATGTGAACTGCTCCGGCTTGTAGAGCAGCGCCACATCTATGCCGCGGCGGTCGGGGCTGTCGTAGTGCACAATCTGATAGTTGGCATCCGCAATCTCGCTCTCGCTCACCAAATCTTCCAGCACCATCCGGTTCTCCACCTCGCTCACACCCAGAATGGTGTGGTAGCGGCCGTTGTCCTTTGCCATTTCGGCTATAACGTGGGCCATATTGGCAAGTTTTTTCTCGTACTTGGCCTCGGTCCAGTTGTAGGAGCCCTCGGGCAGGTACTGCTGGTCGTTCTTGGCGGGGTCATCGTAGATGTCAAAGAGATTCTCCAGATTGTAGAAGCCGATGACATAGGTGCGGGTCTGCTGGCCGTATGCCAGAAGGGCCGTGAGCAGCAGCGCCGCTATTGTGAAAAGTCTTTTCATAGATCGATCGGTTTGCGTTCGGGGCGGCGGCTACCGTCAGTTGCCCCACCAATATTCATCGCGTGTGGATTCCACCTTGCCGGCCAGGGAGCTTCCGATGGCGGCGGGCAGGTTCACGAAGAAGTCCTCGCCCACCATCTCCTCCAGGGCATCGATGGTCATCGCGCACTTCATATAGTTGTTGTCGTCGTAGCCTCTGTGCTCAAAATAGAACGCCACGCCGGTGTAGCCCTTGGTCTGCGAGCTGATGCCGCGCGAGCCGGCCTTGCTGTAGCCCAGCAGCGCCTTGTAGTAGCCCACAGGGACGGTGACCTTGCGTCCGACATTGTCGCAGGCATAAGAGGTGCTGCCGTCAACCACGCAGCCGGTGACCACATAGAGGGTGTCGAAGGCCTTGGACCAGTCGCGCACGCGGTTTTCCACCGCCGCCCATATCCTCTCGTTGAGGTCGCCCTCCTGAGGGGTCATATTGGTGCCGTAGAAGGTCATACGGTTGTCCGCATTGGACAATCGGTCGGCGGAGGCGCACTGGTGGCCGCGCTGATAGGACTGCGTGCCGCCGTCGGAATTGCCAAAGTTGCCGCCGCTGCTGAAGCCCTTGTAGAGCACCGGCTGGGCGCTGTAGGGGAGCTTGAGGTCAAGACCCCACGCATTGGTGCGGCCGCCGGAGGCGATGCTGCCCTTGTTGAGGGGATACGCCACCCAATGTGCCACCAGGGCCTCGGGGTCCCAGTAGTAGGAGTAGTTGCGCCCCGCCCCGGAAGCGGTGTTGCTGCCGTGGGTTATGAAATATAGCGCCTTGCTGTCGGTGGCGGGGAGCTCCATCCAGGAGGGGATCTCGTCGGCGACGAGCTCCGTGGGGAGCGGCCCGAGCTCTTCTTCAGCGGCAGCGTCTATCTGGAAGTCGAAATACTCCTTGACTATCTGCGGAGCATCGGCAGGGAGGTATTCATTCCGGAATTCTTCGCGGAGAGAGTCATAATCCATATCCTCCTTGCCCGACGAACCCTTCTGGGTGAAGGAGGCGGCTGACTCGCTGCCGCCGCACACCCCCTTGACAATTGCGGTGCGGGAGGCGGAGGTGGTGTTGGCCTTCCAGGTGAGGGAGACGGAGGCATTGCCGGTGCCCGATGCGGGGTCGGCGGTGAGCCAGCTTATAGCCTCTCCCGAGTCGTCGCAAATGGTGAGCGTCCACCCCTTGCCATCCTCGGCGGTTACACGCAGCCACTGAGAGCCGCGCGCGGCTTCACCTTCGCTGCGGGAGAGTTCTATCTTGAATTCTGACCCTTCATTCTGACAGCACGATTGGGGCACCGCCAGAAGCAATGCCCCAAACAATCCTGCTGCCAATCGGCATATGGATATCATCGTGATTATTGTGATTATTCGCTATAAGTGTTGATGCCCCAGAAGATTGCACGGGCAGATGTAGAGACTGTCACGCTGGTGGCCGCAGGGTCTGTCACAGAGATGCTGTAGTATGCCTCGGCATCTGTGGTTGCAATGGTGTAAGGAGGATTGCCGGATACCCCGTCGTTGGAATTGAGATCAATCTCCACCGGGTTCTCGGTGCAGCCGGTAATGGTGATCTTGCACTCCTTACCCTTCCAGGAGAGCGCATAGAACTCGAGAGTCTTGGTGCCGGCGGGGATGGTTATCGCAAAGTCTCCGCTCGCTTTATTTGTGCCAAGTTTCAACATATCGCTGACCGCGGTGTCGTTGATGACAGCTGTCGGAGCATTTTTGCCCGATGTCTTGTCGTATGCATTTTTGCCGAGAGTCCAGGAGACGTTGCTGGTGAAAGGATGAGTGCAGTCGGCGGCAAACTTCACGGTCACGTCGATGGTGGCGCTCTTTTCGCCGCAGGTCACAACGAACTTGCCCTCGAGTTTATCGGTAGCCGCAGCGGCTGCCACAGCCTCGGGATCGGGAGTAACGGTGATAGTGTTGTTCTCCACTGTGCATTTTGCCCAAGCTTTGCCATCGGTGAACGAAGCCTCGTCGGCCTCTACGGTAAATGCGCCGGAAGCATCCACGGTGACGGTCTGAGCCGCAAGATTACTCTTGTCCCAGGTGAGGGATGCGGGATCCACGGAAACATAATCGGAAGCCTCGTCAACCTCAATCTCCACTACCGACAGCTCCACAAACTTCTTGCTGTTGTTGATGTTGTATGCATGGCCGGTGATCTTCACTGCCTTGCCCTCGTATTCGGAGAGGTCGAACGTGGTGGTGTAGAGCGAGAGGAACGCGACTGAAGTTTCGCCAGAAAGGCCGGAAACGTTCAGGTTATAGTAGTTGCCGTCCTTTTTGACATCGCCGGACACGGTTACATACTTGACGGTGACGGGGGTGGTTGCGAAGTACGCCTCTATCTGCTCTGCGCCCCAGACCTCAGCCTCGGGGTAGGTGACAGCTGCGGTGCCGGTCTTCTCAATCTCGGGACCGTTGACCTCCCAGGTGACATCGGAATAAAGCTCGACGGAGCCGGTGAGGGTAACGACATCGCCCACAGCCACTCCGTGTTTGCTCTTGTATACATAGATGCTGCCGGTGCCGTCGTTGGCGATGAATTTGCCGGCGGATGTCACATCAATGACGGTGGCGTTCTGGATGCGATAGTTGCCGGTCTCTCCGCTGGAGAGAATCTCGCCGATGGTGGCGTCCTTAGTCTCGACTTCGGGCTGCTCCTCAGCCTCCTTGCCGTTGAGCGAGACGAGCTGGTTGCCCTGTGTGAGCTCCGATTTCTCGTAGAAGAGAGTCAGCTTGCCCAGAACCACGACCTCGTCGCCCACCTTTATCTGGTCTTTGGAAGTGAACTTCTCGCCGCCAAGGTAGTAGCCGCGGTAAACTAAGAGGGCGTTGTCTGCATAATCCTTGTCCACAATGTTGTATGTCGCATTGCCGTAGCTGGTCTCGACCTCTTCGACCTTCGAAATCTGGCCCTTGACATAAACCTCGTCATCTGCCGAATATTTGCCGTTGGCTATGAGGGTGAGGGCTGCGGAGACATTGTAGGGAGACTCCTTGGTGCCGTTGCCCTCGGGCTTGCCGATGGTCTCGGAGCCGCTGTCGCCGTCGGGACCCTCCTGGTTCACGGTGAGGGTTGCGGTGGCTGTTCCGGTGTAGAGCTCGATGGCCGCGGTGCGGTTGCCTGCGGTGTTCTCAAGCACGCTGACGGTGATGTCAACGCCGTTCTCGGCAGCCTGGCCGCCGTTGGGGCTCACCACTACCCACTCCGCAGCGGCGTCTGACATACGGACGCTCCAGTCGCGGTTGGTGCTTATGTTTACTGTAAACGAGCTCTTCTCTGCCTTGAGATTATACTCTGTCTCACCGTTTATGGTGATGAAGGGATCGCCCTTCTCTTCCTTGGGATCGCAACTTGCAAGTGCAAAAAGCGACATGAGGCCTGCCAAGACGGCCATCAATCTGAAAGATTTCATATTAAAAAAATTATGTGTTGACTTTTGAATGGCTACAAATATATCATAAAAAATGATAAAAACAGCGCTTTATTCTGCAGAAGTGAGGTAACCGTCGGCCACCGCCTTCTTTTTGAGGCGGGCGATGCGGGTGGCGGTGTCGGGATGGGAAGAGAGGAGCTTGCTGACATAGCTCACGGCGCTGGAAGAGGAGGAGCTCTGCAGCGACTGCAGCTTCTCGAAGCTCTTTATCATCGACACGGGGTTCTTCCCCTTGCTCTTGAGGAATTCATAGCCGTAGTCGTCGGCCTGGTTCTCCTGCTTCTTGGAGTAACGGGCGTTCATAACCGCCTCGCCGATGGTCCCCAGCTGGGAATCGGTGAGGGTGGCGAGGGTGGTGCTGGTGGAAGCCACCCCGTCCATCACCGCACTGGTGAGGATTGCGCTCTGCATCCCCTTCTTGGAGTGCTTGAGCGCCACGTGGCCGATTTCGTGGCCGATGACCCCGAGCACCTCGTCGTCGGTCATAAGGTCCATCAGGCCGCTGTAGACCCGCACGCTGCCGTCGGCGCAGGCGAATGCATTCACCGAGCTGGTCTCATACACCTTGAAGTTGAGGGCGATGCCGTCCACGTCGGTGAGCCCTTTGGTGAGGTTGGCCAGCCGCTTGCTGTAGGTGCTGCCGCTGGCGCTTATCTTGCTGGAGGCGTCCAGCTTGGCCATATAGGCGCTGGTGTATTCCATTACCTGGGCATCGGTGATTGTGGCGGCCTGCACAGCCTTGGCCGCGCCGCTCAGGGCTCGGGATGTATCAAGCTGTCCGCCCGACAGGAGGCCGCAGCCGGACACTGTGACCGCAGCGGCGATGAGAAAGAGAATGCGTTTCATAGAGCCAAGATATGAAATTTCTTCTTACATTTATCCAATTAACCAATTCTTGAACTTAAACTATGACAGGCATCGGCATAATCGGCTGCGGAAAAATCTCGCAGGTAAGACATATCCCCGAATTCCACTCCAACCCCCGCGCAAGGCTGGTGGGCTACTACGACCTCAACGCCGCCCGGGCAGAGCAGATGGCGGCCCTATACGGCGGGAAGGTCTACAGCTCCATAGACGAGATGCTCGCCGACCCCGCAATCGACGCGGTGGCGGTGTGCACAGCCAACAGCTGCCACGCCGGCGACACCATCGCCGCCCTCAAGGCGGGCAAGCACGTGCTCTGCGAGAAGCCGATGGCGGTGACAATCGAAGATTGCGAGAAGATGGTGGCCACCGCCCGCGAATGCGGCCGCTGCCTGATGATAGACCAGAACCAGCGCTACGCCTTGGCGCACGCCCACGCCCGCCGGCTCATCAAGGAGGGGGCCATCGGCCGTGTAATCACCTTCCGCACCACATTCGGCCACAGCGGCCCCGAGACCTGGAGCATCACCCCCGGCCCCGGCACCTGGTTCTTTGACCGCAAGTCGGCCGTGATGGGAGTCGTGGCCGACCTGGGCATCCACAAGACCGACCTCATCCAATATATTCTGGACACCACCATCACCGCCGTCACCGCCCGCATAGCCACTCTGGACAAGCGCTACGCCGACGGCAGCCCCATCGGGGTGGACGACAACGCCATCTGCATATTCGAGATGGCCAGCGGCGCGGTGGGCACTATGACCGCCAGCTGGACCTACTACGGCCAGGAAGACAATTCCACCATCATTTATGGAGACAAGGGAATAATGCGCATCTACGACGACCCCTCCTGCTCCATCAGGGTGTTCGGACGCGACGGCAGCGAAAAGACCTATGACATCGACCGCATCCAGACCAACGACAATCAGACCAAGTCGGGGGTAATGGACGCATTCGTAGAGGCGCTGGAGGCGGGCACGGAGCCCCCCATCAGCGGCGAGAGCGTGCTGAGCGCGATGCGCGCGGTGTTCGGCGCATACGAATCTTCGCAAAAGGGGTGCAGGGTTGAGGTCAACCGCTAGGATTTGAGCAGGCGGGCGGTCTTCCGGCTCTCAATCATCTCCTTGTAATTCTGATAGACGCCGTCCACCACGGTGTCCCAGTCGAGATACAGCTGCTCGCGGGCGGCTTTGCTGACGCGCGCGTAGCCCTCCTCATCGCCCATAATCTGCTCTATCTTGTCGGCGTAAGCCTCTTCAGAGGGGTCGCTGATGTAGCCGTTGACATCCTCCTTCACCGTGGCGGAGGTGCGGGCGCCGCGCAAAAACAGCGTGGGGGTGCCCTGGCAGGCCGCCTCTATCTGCACCAGCGAGTTGGCGTCGTAGAGCGAGGGGAACAGGAACAGCTTGGCGCGGGAATAGAGGTCCTGCAGCTGCTCGCGGCCGCGCACCAGACCCGTCATCACCACGCAATCTTCCAGGCCGAGGCTCTGCACCAGAGTGCGGAGCTTCTCCTCGTCCTGCCCCTGCCCGGCAAAAATCATCTTGAAGCGGTGGCCGCGGTCGCGCAGAATCTTGAGGGCGCGCACGGTAAAGTCGATATTCTTGATGAAGTTGATGCGCCCCACAAACAGGAACACCGTTTCGCCGGCGCCGATGCCGTAGAGGCTGTTTACCCTTGCGGCCGCGGCGGCGGGGTCATCCACCGGCACGTGGTCCGTGGCATTGAGCACCACCTTGCAGGGGGCCGTGAGGCCGTATTCGTCGCTCTGGTAGAGCTCCTTGATGGAGCTGTTCACCGCCCAGCACTCGTCGCAGGAGTTGAACACCATCATCACGGTGGAGAGGGCCGCGCGTATCAGCGGCGCCGCCTTCATCAGCGTCTCGAAGTCCTGCCTATACTGCGAGTGGAGGGTGGCCACCAGCGGTATGTTGTGCAGCTTGGCATAAAAGACCCCCGACATCCCTATGGTGAAGGGGGAGTGGATGTGCACTATGTCCACTTTGCTGCGGGCCATCGGAATCTGGTAGGCGGGATCCACCGCCCCCAGCGGCAGCACATAGTCCATATTCTTGGGGGCTATGCTCTTGCAGCGCACTATTTCGTAGGGATATTTCTTGTCCTCCGCCTCGTCGTAACCTCTCACGCTGGGACAGAAAACCACCACCTCGCACATTTTGGCGAGGCGGGTGGCATAATTGTCCACTACTTTTACCACACCGTCCACCATCGGGTAGAAGGTGTCAATGTAAAGGCCGACTTTCATAGGCTGCTATTCGCCCCAGAAGGGAATTTCGCTCAGGTTGCAGATTGTGCCGCCGTAGATGGTCCTGATATACTCCAGACCCCCCTGATAGCCCTCTTCCGTTGTGGTGTCGGTGGTTTCGCGGGGCACTACGAGGCCGAAGCCGCGGAAAAACGCGTCGGCGCTGGTGTGACGGCAGCAGCAGTCGGCCTGCCAGCCGGTGATTATGAGGGTGTCGACCCCCAGCTCGCGCAGCACGAGCTCCATAGTGGTCTCATAAAATGCGCTGTAGGTCTTCTTGGGGATTACATAGTCGCCCTTCTGAGGCTTGAGGGCGTCGATGACCTCGGCCCCCTTGGTCCCCTCCACGGCGTGGGCGGGCCAGATCTTGAACTCCTTGTCGATTTCCGGAGTGTGGCAGTCGTTTGCATAGAGCACCGGCACCCCGGCCTTGCGGGCCTTCTCGCAGAGAGTGCGGATGGGTTCGATGATGTGGTTGATTCTGGGGTCTGAAATCGGCCCTGTGACGAAGTCGTTGAGCATGTCAATGACTATAACTGCATACTTTTTCATATCGAAGTTGTTTTTGCAAAGATAAAGCAATTTTCCCTTAACTTTGCTCTCGCAAACAACTACCGTAACTTCAACCATGCCGACTCCGCATCCCGAATGGGCCATTGACCTGGACAAGATCGTGGCCGCCAAGTTCCCGGGCAAAAAAATCCCCAAATGGTTTCTGAACCGCATGAAGCGCTTCATCCACCAGGATTTCCTCAACGAATTTCTGGTGCGCGGCCACGAAGGGGTGGAATTCTGCACCGAAACGATGAAATATCTCAATGTGGACCTCGAGGTGGAGGGGCTGGAAAATGTCGTGGTGCCCGAAGGGGCGCGCCTCACCTTTGTGGGCAACCACCCGCTGGGGGGCGTCGACGGCGTTGCGGTGGGCAGCGTGGTGGGAGAGAACTTCCCGGGAGGCGTCCGCCTGCTGGTGAACGACTTTCTGATGGCCCTCAAGGGGCTGGCGCCCATCTGCGTCCCCATCAACAAGACCGGCGGCCAGTCGCGCGCCCTCTCGGCGATGGTGCGGGAGGCCTACAATTCGCAGAACAATATGATAGTGTTCCCCGCAGGGCTCTGCTCGCGCAAAATCAAGGGGCGCATCACCGACCTGCCGTGGGGCAAGAACTTTGTGCAGATGAGCGCCGCCACCGGCCGCTATGTGGTGCCGATGCACTTCATCGGGCGCAACTCCAACCGATTCTACAATGTGGCCAACATCTCCAAGCGCCTGGGGCTCAAGTTCAACATTGCAATGCTGCTGCTCCCCGACGAGCTCTACCGCCACCGGGGCGGCCGCTTCAAGATAATATTCGGCAAGCCCATCCCGCCGGAGACCTTTGACAAGAGCAGGACCCCCGCGCAGTGGGCCGCCTGGGTGCGCGAACAGACCTACAGCCTCTAGGCATTTTTCATATCTTTGCAGCTGTGGAAGATTACAGACAACATACAGGCAGCGAACTGCTGCGGATAGCCACGGAGCGCGGGCTGCTGGAGGGCAAGCTGCTCCAGAGCCCCGACATAGAGGAGAAGTGGCGCTCTCTGGCCCCCGAATTCCTGGCCGACGCCGTGGGGGAGTTCAACTCCTACCCCGAGGTAGTGCTGGCCTGGGCCGCCTACCTGGGGGCCGCCGTCGCCTTCGGCTGGGATGCCGACTGGGAGAGCTACAAAGAGCGCGGCTACAGCTTCTATTGCGGGGAGCGCGGCTTCGACTATATGGACGAACACATCACTGAAGACATCCTGGGGTATCCGCTCGGCGGCGACGATGCCCGCAATCTGGCGCAGGCCTTCAGCTTTCTGGCCTCCGCCGCAATGAACCTGCTGCGCCACAGCGGCGCCGAGGCGGGTAGCACCGACGCCTACCAGGCGGTGGTGTACACAATAGACGCAATGTTCTCCACCGGCGCGGCCGTGATGCTGCACCGGTCGGGATATAAATATGAGACCGCCTTTTAACTGATTTATGGAAAAGATAATCGACCCGATAAGCCTGGACCTCCTGGAGGCGGAGCTGACGCCGGAGCGGATGTTCTGCCGCACCAACAAGGGGGGCAACCTCATCTACATAGTGGATGCCCACAACGCCCCCAACGTGATGCAGGAGATCGGACGCCTGCGCGAGATTGCATTCCGCGAGGCGGGCGGCAGCAGCGGTCTGGCCGCCGACATCGATTCCTTTGACACAATGGAGAAGCCCTACAAGCAGATTGTGGTGTGGGACCCCGAAGCCAAGGCCATCCTGGGGGGCTACCGCTACATTCTGGGGCCCGATGTGGCGCTGGGCAGCGACGGGCAGCCCAGGCTGGCCACCGCCCATATGTTCCATTTCAGCGACTTCTTCATCAAGGAGTATCTGCCCCACACGATGGAGCTGGGGCGCAGCTTCGTGGCTCCCGAATACCAGAGCTCCAAGGCTGGCGCCAAGGGTCTATACGCGCTGGACAACCTCTGGGACGCGATTGCGGCGGTGGCTGGCGAGCATCCCGGCATCATCTACCTCTTTGGCAAGATGACCACCTACCCCAGCTACGACCATCTCTGCCTGGATTTGATATTCCACTTCCTCTGGAAGCACTTCCCCGACCCCGAAGAGCTGGTGCGCCCCTACAAGCCGGTGATGCCCGAGTCCAACCCGCGCCTGCTGGACCTGCTGCTGCGCGACGCCGACTTCAAGAGCGACTACCGCAACCTCAAGGACGCCGTGCGGCGCCTGGGGGCCAACATCCCGCCGCTGGTCAACTCATATATGCAGTGCTCCCCCTCGATGAAGATGATGGGCAGCGCCGTGAACGACGAATTCTCCGACGTGATAGAGACCGCCATAATGATATGCATCAACGAGATGTATCCCGAGAAGCTGGACAGGCACCGCTACCCCTCTTTCGGCTCTATGGTAGAGCGCATCAAGGGGCGCTTCCCCCGCATCTCCGACGAGTCGCTGCAGCGCATCAAAGACCGCCGCGACAGCCGCAAGACCGCCATCTTCGAAAAGCTGAAGGAGAAGCTTAATCCAGGGAAATAGAGTGCCCGGAGCGGCATAAAAGCAAAGGGAGGGGACTTTTTCAAGTTCCCTCCCTTTTTGGTAAAATCATTAACCTTTTTGACACTAAAGATTGTGGTCCCAGTAGGGCATGATCCTACGACCCCCTGATTATGAGTCAGATGCTCTAACCAACTGAGCTATGGGACCGTTTCCGGTGCAAATATATGCAAACTATCCGGAACTATAGTGTGTGTCGCTGTTCTTTTTTGTCAGATTAGTTGACTTTGATCTCTACGTCCACACCGCTGGGGAGCTCGAGGCGCATCAGCGCATCGATGGTCTTGGGGTTGGAGGAGTAAATGTCAACCAGACGACGGAAAGAACTGAGTTGGAATTGCTCGCGAGCCTTCTTGTTGACGAAGGTAGAGCGGTTCACAGTGAAAATCTTCTGGTCGGTGGGCAGCGGAATAGGGCCGCTGACAACCGCACCGGTTGACTTGACTGTCTTTACGAGCTGGTCAGTTGACTTGTCAACCAACGCGTGGTCGTAAGATTTCAATTTGATTCTGATTTTCTGGCTCATTATTAAATATTTATTTGAATTTTATTCAATAAAGTTGCGTCCGTGGCTCTCCACAACCTCCTTGGCGATAGAGGCGGGAACCTCATCGTAGTGGCTGAATTCCATAGAGCTGGTGGCACGGCCGCTGGAGAGAGTTCTGAGGATAGTGACATATCCCGACTGCTCTGCCAGAGGCACGAGAGCCTTGATGATGCGGGCTGTGCCCTTGCTGTCCATATCCTGGATCTGACCGCGGCGGCGGTTAAGGTCACCCACGATGTCGCCCATATACTCCTCGGGAGTTACAACCTCGAGTTTCATTATAGGCTCCATCAGCACGGGAGAGCACTTCTTCAGGCCCTCTTTGTATGCCATCTGGGCGCAGACCTCAAACGACAGCGCATCTGAATCGACAGGGTGATAGGCACCGTCCAGCAGGCGGACCTTGAGGGACACGAGCTCGTATCCTGCAAGCACGCCGTTGGCCATTGCTGCCTTGAAGCCCTTCTCCACAGCGGGAATATACTCGCGCGGGATGTTGCCGCCCTTGACCTCGTCGATAAACTGAAGTCCGGTAACTCCCTCGTCTGCGGGCGAAAGCTCCGCAACGATGTCTGCATATTTGCCTCGGCCGCCGGTCTGCTTCTTGAAGGTCTCGTGGATCTGGAAAGTACCCTTGATGGCCTCTTTGTAGTTGACCTGCGGTGCACCCTGGTTGATCTCCACACCGAATTCACGGCGCAGACGGTCCACAATGATGTCAAGGTGCAGCTCGCCCATACCGCTGATGACGGTCTGGCCAGTCTCCTGGTTGGAAGATACCGTAAAGGTCGGGTCCTCCTCGGCGAGTTTTGCGAGTGCTATGGAAAGTTTGTCAACATCACCCTTGGTCTTGGGCTCCACGGCGATACCGATCACAGGATCGGGGAATACCATGGACTCCAGCACGATGGGTTTGTCTTCGACGCAAATAGTATCGCCGGTGCGCAGCTCCTTGAATCCCACTGCGGCGCAGATGTCGCCTGCCTCCACAAAGTCGATGGGGTTCTGCTTGTTGCTGTGCATCTGATACAGTCGTGCAACGCGTTCTTTCTTCTGAGTGCGGGTGTTGAGCACATAGGAGCCAGCATCCAGGCGGCCCGAATATGCCCTGAGGAAGGCGAGACGGCCCACATACGGGTCGGTCGCGATCTTGAAGACAAGTGCGCAGAAAGGCTCCGAAGCGCTGGGCTTGCGGATCTCCTCTTCGCCCGTCTTGGGGTTTGTACCGGTAACGTGGTTGACGTCCAGAGGACTGGGAAGGTAACGGATCACCGCGTCGAGAAGGAACTGCACGCCCTTGTTCTTGAAGGAAGAACCGCAGAGAGTGGGCACGAGCGCCATCTCCAGGGTACCCTTGCGCAGGGCTGCGATAATCTCCTCGTTGGTGATAGTGTCGGGGTCCTCGAAGAATTTGTTCATTATTTCGTCGTCAAATTCCGCTGCGGCCTCAACCAGTTTTCCTCTCCACTCTTCAGCTTCTGCCTTGAGCTTCTCGGGAATCTCCTTGATCTCGTAGTTGACGAGTTCCTCGCTCTGATTGTAATAAATGGCCTTCATTTCAATCAGGTCGATGATACCTTCGAAGTTGTCCTCAGCCCCGATGGGGAGGCAGATGGGCACTGCGTTGGCGCCCAGTTTGGAGTGCATCTCCTCAACCACTGCAAGGAAATCGGCTCCGGTGCGGTCCATCTTGTTTACATACGCAAGCTTGGGGACGTGATATTTGTCGGCCTGACGCCATACGGTCTCAGACTGAGGCTGCACGCGGCCCACTGCGCAGAAGGTCGCTATTGTGCCGTCGAGCACGCGCAGCGAACGCTCCACCTCGACGGTAAAGTCGACGTGACCCGGAGTATCAATCAGGTTGATTTGATATTTATGACCGTCGTGGTTCCAGAAAGCGGTGGTAGCTGCGGAAGTAATTGTGATACCGCGCTCCTGCTCCTGCACCATCCAGTCCATTGTGGCAGCGCCATCGTGCACCTCACCGATCTTGTGAGTTTTACCTGTATAATAGAGGATACGCTCACTTGTGGTGGTTTTACCTGCATCGATATGCGCCATTATACCGATGTTCCTCGTGTATTTTAAATCTCTTGCCATCTAGCCCTACTCTGCAACTCTTAGAAACGGAAATGTGCAAAAGCCTTGTTGGCCTCTGCCATCTTATGCATATCTTCTTTACGCTTGTATGCGGCACCCTCGTTGTTGTAGGCTGCCACAATTTCTGCGCATAACTTTTCGGCCATTGAGTGACCGGAACGCTTACGGGCGTAGAGTACCATATTCTTCATACTGATGGAGATTTTGCGTTCAGGTCTGATCTCTGTAGGAACCTGGAAGTTCGCACCGCCCACGCGGCGGCTCTTTACCTCGATCTGGGGAGTGATGTTCTCCAGAGCCTGCTTCCAGACTTCTATAGGAGCCTTGTCAGAATCTTTCATCTTCTCGCCTACCATATCAATGGCATCGTAAAAAATAGAATACGCGATACTCTTCTTCCCCTGCAACATAAGGTTGTTCACGAAACGTGTAACAAGCACGTCGTTGTACTTAGGATCAGGAAGTAGAATCCTCTTTTTAGGCTTCGTTTTTCTCATTTTTCAACTGTTTTTTTAGATAATTTGACTTACTTCTTCGCTTTCTTGGGCCTCTTGGTGCCATAGAGGGAACGTCCCTGGAGACGACCGTCTACACCAGCAGTATCCAATGCGCCGCGGAGAATGTGGTAGCGTACACCGGGAAGGTCCTTTACACGACCGCCGCGCACCAGCACGATGCTGTGCTCCTGCAGGTTGTGCCCTTCACCGGGGATGTATGCGTTGACCTCTTTCTGATTGGTGAGGCGTACACGGGCAACCTTACGCATTGCTGAGTTAGGTTTCTTAGGTGTTGTGGTGTAAACACGAACACATACGCCACGTCTCTGAGGGCAAGCATCCAGCGCGCGAGATTTGCTCTTCTCTACGATAACCTCGCGTCCCTTGCGAACTAATTGTTGAATTGTAGGCATAAAAAGTTATTAATCTTTTATTTAACTAAATAACCGCTTTTTTGCGGGCTGCAAATATATTAATTTTTTAAGGAATATCAACATGTTTTACACAAAACTTAAAGCGGCAATTTCCGTAAAACACTATATTTGCCTCTGTTATGCAGATAGAACCGGTTGCGCACATAGAGAGCGGATTCAGCGAGAAATTCGGTATTCCGCGCCAGAGCCGCCTTGCCCCTCTCTGCCGGGCGACCATCGTATTCGAACCCCGCTTCCGCAGCCCGGACGCCGTGCGGGAGCTGGAGTGCTTCTCGCACATCTGGCTGATATGGGGCTTCAGCACCGCCCGCTGGGACGGCAATCTCACCGTGCGCCCGCCCCGCCTGGGGGGCAACACCCGCATCGGAGTGTTTGCGTCGCGCTCTCCCTTCCGCCCCAATTCGCTGGGGATGTCGGCCGTGCGGCTGGAGAGCATCGAGCTCTCGGCCGACCGCGGCCCGCTGCTGCACGTACTGGGGGCCGACCTGCTGGACGGCACTCCTATATATGATATTAAGCCCTACATCCCCTACGCCGACCGAATAGAAGAGGCAGTGGACGGCTACACCGCCCCCACCAAGGGGCACCGCCTGGAGGTGGAGGTCTCTCCCGAAGCAAAGGCAGGCGTCAGCGCCGAGACTCTCGCGCAGATTTCCGACCTTATAGGGCTGGACCCCCGCGTGGCCTACGACAGCGACCCGGACAAAGTGTGGGGAATGACATACGGCGGCCTCAACGTCCGCTTCCGCATCTCCGGCGGCAGCGCCGTCATCCTTTCAATCGAACCCCTCTAAACTCTACACTCCCAACTTTCCACTCCTCACTCCCAACTCCTCTAAACTCTACACTCTAAACTCTCAACTCTCAGGTCTCAGTTGAAAAGGTAAATCTTGTCGCTGCGGCGCAGCTTGACCCCGACGGGGATGGAGCACAAATCGCCCTTGACCGCCTTGGGCACCGGCTTGAGGTCCACCCGGATCTCTTCCACATTGAGCTCGATGGAGCCGGTGGTGGGGCCGGCTATCAGCACCGGATCGCCCACAGAAAGCTCTCCGGTCTCTATCTGGACCTCGGCTATGCCGATTTTCTCGAAATAATTGGTGATTTTGCCGATGTAGCGCTTGGTGCGGGTCGCCTTGTTGCCGTAGACCTCGCTCCACTGCCCCATCTTGGCCCCGAGATAGTATCCGTCCCAGAAGCCGCGGTTGAACACGGTGGCCAGCCGCTCCTTGAGCGACAGCGCCAGCTCCGGGGTGTAACGCCCCTCCTGCACCGCATCGGCGGCGTCGCGGTAGGCCCGGGCAGCGGTGCGCACATACTCGCCGCTGCGGGCGCGCCCCTCGATTTTGAACACTGTGACCCCCGCCTCTATTATCTTGTCCATAAACTCTATGGTGCAGAGGTCCTTGGGGGACATTATGTATTTGTTGTCGATTTCAAGCTGCTCGCCCGTCTCGCTGTCGGTGACGATATAGCTGCGGCGGCACACCTGATAGCAGCTGCCGCGGTTGGCGGAGGCGTTATGGGCGTGCAGGGAGAGGTAGCACTTGCCCGAGACGGCCATACAGAGCGCCCCGTGGCAGAAAAGCTCTATGCGGAGCAGTCCGCCGCGCGGGCCGCGGATGCCGTCGCGCACTATTATGTCGTGGATTTCGCGCACCTGAGCGAGCGTGAGCTCGCGCGCCAGCACTATTACGTCGGCAAACTGCGCATAGAAGCGCAGGCTCTCGCTGTTGCTGATGGAGAGCTGGGTGGAGATGTGCACCTCTATTCCCAGGGCGCGGCACTCGGCTATCACCGCCATATCGGAAGCGATCACCGCATCGACCCCCGCATCGCGCGCGGCGCGCAGGGTGGCGCGCATATCCTCCAGATCCTCGTTGTATATGGTGATGTTGAGGGTCATATAGGCCTTGATGCCCGCCTTGCGGCAGATGTCGCACACGGCGGGAAGGTCTTCCGGGGCAAAGTTGTTGGCGGAGTGGGAGCGCATATTCAGCCTCCCGATGCCGAAGTACACCGAGTCGGCGCCCCCCTGGATTGCGGCGGTGAGGCACTCGAAATTGCCCGCGGGGGCCATTATCTCCAGCTTCTCTGCCATCTCTAGTCTTCTCTGTGCACCAGCTGTGCAGAAAATTCGCGCATCTGGGCGAGCTGTTCGCCGCTGAAGCCCTTGCCCTCGAGGGCTTCCATCGCCTTGCCGTGGTATTCCTCTATGGCGGCGGTGGCGTCGCGCCTGATGCCCAGCTTGATGTAGAGCTGCTGCATGGCATCTATCTTCTCCTCTGCGCGGGAGCTGTCCAGGCGCATTGCGGCCTCCAGGGCCTTGCGGTCGTCGCCGCCGGCGCGCCGGATGGCCTCCACCAGCAGCCAGGTCTTCTTGCCCGCCACTATGTCGCCCCCGATCTTCTTGCCGAAGACGTGCTCGTCGCCGAAGGTGTCAAGATAGTCGTCGGAAATCTGGAAGGCCAGACCCACCTGCCAGGCAAAGTCGTAGAGGGCGTCGGCCATCGCGTCGGGCGCCCCCGCTATCACCGCCCCCATCTTGGCGGAGCAGGCCAGCAGGGCGGCCGTCTTGAGCCCTATCATATTTATGTATTCGTCTATGGTGACCACGGGCTGGCTCTCGAATTCCATATCGTATTGCTGCCCCTCGCACACCTCCATCCCCATCCTGGTGAACATCTCCAGCACGCGGCCCAGCTTGTCTGCGGGGCAGGCGGCCAGGTAGCGGTAGGCGATGATGCTCATCACGTCGCCGGAGAGTATCGCCACATTGTCGTTCCACTTGCGGCACACGGTCAGCTGGCCGCGGCGGGTGTCGGCGCGGTCCATTATGTCGTCGTGCAGCAGGGTGAAGTTGTGGAAAATCTCCAGCGCCAGGGCGGGCGAGATTATCTGGTCGGAAATGTTGTCGCTGAAAAGGTTGTATGCGGCCAGGCAGAGTCTGGGGCGCAGCCTCTTGCCTCCGATGGAAATCATATATTCCAGCGGCTCATAGAGCCCGGCGGGCTCCTTCACGAATTTGAGATTGCAGACAGACCGGTTTATAATTGCCTTTTGTTCCTCGAGAGAATACATACGACTGATTTTTTAGGGGTGTAAAGATACACAACTTTTGCGTACATTTGCCTTTTGTATGGAGACTTCAAAAATCATTTTCGCCACCGCGAACCGCAATAAAGTAATTGAGATTGCAAGGATTCTGGGGAGTGAAACTTCTATAATCACCCCCGCCGAGCTGGGCTATACCGACGACATCCCCGAAACCCACGAGACCATCCCCGAAAACGCCGTGCAGAAGGCGCAGTTCATCTGGGACAAGTTTCACCGGAACTGCTTTGCAGACGACACGGGGCTGGAGGTCGACTGCCTTCACGGCGCCCCGGGAGTCTATTCCGCCCGCTATGCCGGCGTGCCCAAGGACCCCGTGAAAAATGTGATCAAGCTGCTCGCGGAGCTCAAGGGAGTCCCCTTTGAAGAGCGCACCGCCCGCTTCCGCTGCGTCATAGCCCTCATCGAGGAGGGCAAAATCTCCACATTCGAAGGGGTGTGCGAGGGCAACATCTCGCTGGAGCCGATGGGCTCGCTGGGATTCGGCTACGACCCCGTGTTCATCCCCAAGGGGATGGAGACCACAATGGCGATGCTCTCGCTGGAAGAGAAAAACCGCATCTCCCACCGCGGCAAGGCTGTCGAAAAGCTCGTATGCCATCTCAGAGAGAAACACGCATAATAGTTCTCCATCTCACGAAATACGGAGAGAAGTCGCTGGTGGTGCAGGCCCTGGACAGCGAAAGGGGGCGCACGGGCTTCTTTCTGCGCGGCGCCGCCAAGGGACGCGGCAGCCAGGGGCACTTCCACAGCCTCAGCATCCTGGATGTGGTGGCCACCCCGGGGCGGGGCGAGATGGAGTTCCTGAGCGAGTTTGACCGCCCCTACCCTCTGGATTCGCTGCGCAGCGACCCCTACAAGAGCGCCATCGCCCTGTTCATAAGCGAATTGCTGTACCGCTGCCTGCTGGACGGGGCGATGGACCCCGATATGTTCGATTTTCTGCAGGGGCAGATTCTGCAGCTGGAGGCGCTGGAGGGCAGCGCGGCCAACTTTCACCTCTGCTTTCTGGTGGATTTCTGCTGTGCGATGGGCTTCCGCCCCAAAGACAACTGGTCGGCATCCCGGCCGCTTTTCCAGAGCTCCGTGGCGGAATTCATCTCCGAAGACACCCTGGCCCCCACATTCTCCAAAGAGGAGTCGCTGCTGCTGCACAACCTGCTCTCGCTGCCGCGGCAGGAGGCGCTCTCCCTGCCCCTTACCGGCGAGAGGCGGGGCGCATTTGCACAAAAGATGGCAGAATATCTATCCTGCCATCTTTCGCTGGGACTCAACATCCGGTCCCTCAAAGTGCTGCACGAGCTGTTCCGCTAGGATATGCCCCCCAGAATCAGTTCGTAATCTATCTGCTTCTGCTCCAGAGAGGCGCGCAGCACGCGGATGCGCACCTTGTCGCCGAGTGTGAACACACGCCCGGTGTTCTTGCCGGTGACGCGGTATTTCTCCTCGTCAAAGGCAAAGTAATCCTCCTTGATGGCCTTGAGCGACACCATACCCTCGATTTTGGTCGGCTCGATTTCCACATACATTCCCCACTCGGTGAGGCCGCTGATGGTGCCATCGAACTCCTGCCCTATGCGGGGCTGCATGAATTCGGTGAGCTTGTATTTGATGCTGGCGCGCTCGGCGTCGGAGGCGATGCGCTCGCGGTCCGACGAGTAGGTGCACCAGGTCTCGTAGGTCGCCTTGTCGGGCAGTTTGGCGAGCTTGGTGCCGGAGTTGTAGGCCTCCAGATATTCGGTGAGCAGGCGGTGCACCATCATATCGGGATAGCGGCGGATGGGGCTGGTGAAGTGGGTGTAATAGGGGAAGGCCAGTCCGTAGTGGCCCACATTGTCGGTGGAATAGCGGGCGCGGGCCATGGAGCGCAGCGCCAGCATCTCGATTGCCGCCTCGCCCGCCGTGCCCTTGACATCGCCCAGCAGGGAATTGAGGCTCTTGGAGGTCTGCTTGGCAGTCTCGGTGGGGCCCATATTGAAGCCCAGGTTGCCCGCAAAGGTGCGCAGGCTGCCCAACTTGTCGGCGTTGGGGGCCTCGTGGATACGGTATACGAAGGTCGGCTTCTTGTAGCCGCACTTCTTGGAGACGAACTCGGCCACGCCGCGGTTGGCCAGCAGCATAAACTCCTCCACCAGGAAGTTGCACTCTCGGCCTATCTTCTGATAGACGTTCACCGGGCGCCCTTCTGCATCCACCTCAACCTTCATCTCGGGGCGGTCGAAGTTGATGGCCCCTTTGGCAAAGCGCTTCTTGCGCAGCTTCTCCGCCAGCGACCAGAGGGTCAGAATCTCATCCTTGATGGGGCTGTCGCCACCCTCGATTATCTGCTGAGCCTGGTCGTAGTTGAAGCGGTAGTCGGACTTTATCACTGTGCGGCCTATCCAGGTGTCCAGCACGTTGGCCTTCTCGTCCATAGTGAACACCGCCGAGTAGCAGAGCTTCTCCTCGCCGGGACGCAGCGAGCAGAGGTTGTTGGAGAGCACCTCGGGCAGCATCGGGATGGTGCGGTCCACCAGATACACCGATGTGGCGCGGTTGTAGGCCTCCTTGTCCACAATGTCGCCCGGACGCACATAGTGCGACACGTCGGCGATGTGCACGCCCACCTCGTAGCGGCCGCCGTCCAGGCGGATGAACGACAGGGCGTCGTCGAAGTCCTTGGCGTCGGCAGGGTCTATTGTAAAGGTGAGCACCTTGCGGTAGTCTTTGCGGCGGGCAATCTCCGCCTTGGTGATCTTTGTGGGGATTTTGGCCGCGGCCTTCTCCACCTCCTCCTCAAAGCGGTAGGGGAGGCAATATTCGGCCAGGATGGCGTGCATCTCGGTGTTGTTCTCGCCGGGGGTGCCCAGCACATCCACTATCTTGCCCAGCGGTTCGGGGCTCTTGCGGGGCCAGTCGGTGACCAGCACGGCCACCTTGGTGCCGTTCTCCGCCTTGATGCCGCCGATGGTGGGGAGCTCCTCCCCCTCTTCCAGCGGGATGCGGATGTCATAGGGCATACGGGCGCTCTCCACGATGGCCCAGACCTGACGGCCGCGCACCGCAAGCACGCCGATGTGCGGCTTGGCAGAGCGCTCCACTATGCGGACCACCTCCCCTTCGCGCCGCGCGCCGGTGCGATGACTGTTGACGGCCACCACCACGGTGTCGCCGCCCAGGGCCCCGCGCAGGCGGTGAGGCCTTACGAAAATATCCTCTTCCTGCCCCTCTATCTCCACGAATCCAAGCCCGTCACGGGTCAGGCTCACAACCCCCTGCATTTCCACCGTGCTCTTGCTGCGGCGCTCTTTTGTGCTCCTGCGCGGAGCGTTGTCTTTACGGGAGTTTTTCTTGCCCGATGCTTTAGCCTTATTGTTTTGTTTAGTCATATTTTGAAGTAACTTTGCCTGATTGAAAACAGCACCTTACGCGAATTAAATTCCGCAAATTTAACAAATTAAACGATATATTATGGACAAGAAGGTTTTACTTATGATTCTTGACGGCTGGGGCGAGGGTTCCAAAGACCACAGCAACGCCATTTACACCCAGGGCCAGCCGCACATCGACGCCCTCAGGGCCAAATATCCTTTCTCTCATCTTGCCGCCTGCGGCGAGGATGTGGGTCTGCCCGACGGTCAGATGGGCAACAGCGAGGTGGGCCACCTGAACATCGGCGGCGGCCGCATCGTGTATCAGGACCTGGTCAAGATCAATATGGCATGCCGCGAGCACCGTCTGCTGCAGAACAAGGAGATTGCCGCAGCCTACGACTATGTGAAGAAGAGCGGCAAGGCGCTGCACTTTATGGGGCTCACCAGCCACGGCGGCGTGCACTCCTCCCTGGACCATCTCTACGAATTCCTCTCCGTGGCAAAGCAGGAGGGGCTCAAGGATGTGTATGTCCACTGCCTGATGGACGGCCGCGACTGCGACCCCCGCAGCGGCAAGGGCTTCATAGAGGAGCTTGAGGCCAAGATGGCCAGCAGCTGCGGCAAGGTGGCGTCCGTTATCGGCCGCTACTACACGATGGACCGCGACAAGCGCTGGGAGAGGGTCAAGGAGGGCTACGACCTCATCGTGAACGGCGTCGGCAAAAAGGCCACCAGCGCCGTGCAGGCCATCCAGGAGTCCTATGACGAAGGCGTCACCGACGAATTCATCAAACCCGTGTGCGTGGTGGGCGCCGACGGCAAGCCCGTGGCCACCATCAAGGAGGGCGACGCGGTGATCTTCTTCAACTTCCGCAACGACCGCGCCCGCGAAATCACCAGCGTGCTGACCCAGCAGGACCAGCCCGACTTCGGGATGCACACAATCCCCCTCTACTACTGCTGCCTGACCCCCTACGACGACAAGTTCACCGGGCTGCACATCCTCTTTGACAAGGAGAACGTGCACAACACCCTGGGAGAAGTAGTGGCAAACGCCGGCCGCACCCAGCTGCGCATTGCAGAGACCGAGAAATACGCCCACGTCACCTTCTTCTTCAACGGCGGCCGCGAGGCTCCGTTCGAGAAAGAGGACCGCATACTGGTCAACTCCCCCAAGGTCGCCACATACGACCTGCAGCCCGAGATGAGCGCCCCCGAGGTGGCTTCCAAGCTGATGGAGGACCTCAAGACAGAGAAGCATGATATGGTGATCCTCAACTTCGCCAACGGCGATATGGTGGGCCACACCGGCGTTTACGACGCCATCTGCAAGGCAGTGGAGACCATCGACCGCCTCACCGGCGAGGTGGTGGAGGTTGCCCGCGAGCACGGCTACAGCGTGCTCATCACCGCCGACCACGGCAATGCCGACCACGCGGTGAACAGCGACGGCACCCCCAACACCGCCCACTCGCTCAACAAGGTACAGTTTGTGGTGGTTGACGACGACGTCAAGAGCGTGCGCGACGGCCGCCTGGCAGACATCGCCCCCACAATGCTGGCACTGATGGGCATTGAGCAGCCCGCCGATATGACCGGCGAATCCCTCGTCACCCTCAAATAAAAGAGACCGCAGGCCCATGAGTTTCGTACACCTACACGTCCACACGCAATATTCCATCCTTGACGGCTTCAGCGCGATTCCAAAACTGTTCAAGGCCGCCGAGGCCGACGGACAGATTGCCCTGGCCATCACGGACCACGGCAATATGTATGGCGTGAAGGAGTTTCTCAATGTGGCCAAAGACCATCCGAACGTGAAGCCGATAGTGGGCTGCGAAATGTACGTGGCCCGCAGCGGCGACCGTTTCAAGCACGCCGGCGGACGCGAAGAGCAGGGAGCCCACCACCTGATATTGCTGGCCAAGAATATGACCGGCTATCACAATCTCATCAAGCTCAGCTCCCTGTCGTTCATAGAAGGGCTCTACTACAAGCCCCGCATAGACCGCGAACTGCTGGAGAAGTATCACGAAGGGCTCATCTGCAGCAGCGCCTGCCTGGCGGGCGAGGTGGCCCGCGCCATCTACGCCCAGGACATAGAGAAGGCGGAGGAAATCATCCTCTGGTACAAGAATCTCTTCGGAGAGGACTACTATCTGGAGGTTATGCGCCACGAGACCAAAATCCCCGGCGGGGACAAGAAGGTCTTCGTGCAGCAGCAGATGGTCAACGAAAAGATTTTCGAGCTGGGGGCAAAGCACGGCGTGAAGGTTATCGCCACCAACGACGTCCACTTTGTGGCGGCGGAGGACGGCCCCACCCACGACCGGCTCATCTGCCTCACCACCAACGAATTCTATGACTCCCCGGACCGCCTGCGCTACACCCAGCAGGAGTACCTCAAGAGCCAGGAGGAGATGGCCGCCCTGTTCAGCGACCATCCGGAGGTGGTGTCCAACACGCTGGAGATTGCCGGCAAGGTGGAGTGCTACGACATCGATTCCGACCCCATCCTGCCCAAGTTCGAGCCCTCGGAGGAGTTTCTCGCCGACGTGGACACCTATCTGGAGCGCTACAGCGCCATAATAGACGAAGGTCGCTGCGACAAGAAGGGCAACCCCCGCGGCGAGGAGTTCAACCGCTCGGTGGCCTACCTGTGCGATATGTGCTACCGCGGCGCGCAGAAGCGCTACGGCGAGCTCACGCCGGAGGCGGCGGAGCGCATCGAGTTCGAGCTCAAGACCATCTCCAAGATGGGCTTCCCCGACTACTTCTTGATAGTCAACGACTTTATATCCGCGGCCCGCAAAATGGGCATCTGGGTGGGCCCGGGCCGAGGCAGCGCCGCCGGCAGCGTGGTGGCCTACTGCCTGTGGATCACCAACATAGACCCGCTCAAATACGACCTTCTGTTCGAGCGCTTCCTCAACCCCGACCGAATCTCGATGCCCGATATCGACATCGACTTCGACGACGAGGGGCGCGCCGACGTCTACCGCTATGTGGAGCAGCGCTACGGCAAGGACCACGTCTCGCACGTCGTGACGTTCGGCACGATGGCGGCCAAGAGCGCCATCAAGGATGTGGGGCGCATCCAGCATATGCCCCCGGACCAGACCAACGCCCTCTCCAAGATGATTCCGGACCGGCCGTTCGACATCACCGAGCCCGACCCCGACGACCCCTCCAAAAAGGTCACCAAGACCATCAAGATCAGCATTCCCAACTGCCTGAAGTATGTGCCCGAGCTCAAGCAGTTCTATGCCGACGCCCGCGACGAGGTCAAGGAAATCGTGGACTACGCCGCCCGCCTGGAGGGGAGCATCCGCCAGACCGGCGTGCACGCCTGCGCCACCATCATCGGCCGCGAAGACCTCTCCAACTTCATACCCCTGAGCACCATCGACGACAAGGAGAGCAAGGAGCGCCTGCTGGTGAGCCAGTACGAGGGCTCATACATCGAGGCGGTCGGTATGCTCAAGATGGACTTCCTGGGGCTGCGCACCCTCAGCATAGAGAAGGAGTGCGTCAAGAACATCCGCAAGCGGCACGGCATAGAGCTGGACGTGGAGGCCATCCCCATCGACGACGCCCCCACCTACGAGCTCTTCGGGCGCGGCGACACCGTGGCGGTGTTCCAGTTTGAGTCGGCCGGTATGCAGAAATACCTGCGCGAGCTGCAGCCCACCCAGTTCGAGGACCTGATTGCGATGAACGCCCTCTACCGCCCGGGCCCTATGGACTACATCCCCTCCTTCATCGACCGCAAGAACGGCCGCGAGCCCATCACATACGACATCCCCTGTATGGAGAAGTATCTGAAGGACACCTACGGCATCACGGTTTACCAGGAGCAGGTGATGTTGCTCTCGCGGCAGCTGGGAGGCTTCACGCGAGGCGAGAGCGACGCCCTGCGCAAGGCGATGGGCAAGAAGAAGAAGGCCATCGTGGACAAGATGAAGCCGCAGTTCATAGAGGGTGGCAAGAAAAACGGCCACGACCCCGCCGTGCTGGAGAAAATCTGGGGCGACTGGGAGAAGTTCGCCAGCTACGCCTTCAACAAGTCCCACGCCACCTGCTACGCCTGGCTGGCATATCAGACCGGCTACCTCAAGACCCACTACGCCGCCGAATTCATGGCGGCCAATATGAGCTGCAACCTCGACAAGAAGGACGAAATCACCAAGCTGATGGACGACTGCCGCCGCAGCCACATCCAGGTGCTGGGGCCCGACATCAACGAGAGCGACACCCGCTTCTCGGTGAACCGCGAGGGCAACATCCGCTTCGGGATGGCGGGCATCAAGGGGGTCGGCGCCAACGTGGTGGACGAAATCATCCGCATCCGCGAGCAGGACGGCCCCTTCAAGGACTTCTTTGACTTCATAGAGCGGGTGCCCAACACGGTTGTCAACCGCAAGGTGCTGGAGTGCCTGGCAAGCGCCGGGGCCTTCGACAGCTTCAAGGAGGCGACCCGCAGCCAGTATTTTGCCAAGACAAGCAAAGACGAGCTGTTCATAGATGCGGTGATAAAGTATGCCGCCAAGTTCCACACCGACACCCTGAGCAACACCAACACCCTCTTCGGCGATATGGAGGAGATCAAGCCCATCCGCCCCGAATTCCCGATGGTGCAGGACGAGAACCGAATGGAGCTGCTCTCCAAGGAGAAGGAGGTCGTGGGGATGTACCTCAGCGCCCATCCGCTGGACATCTACCGCTTTGAGGTGAACAACTTTGCCGACTGCACGGTGCAGAAAATCGCCGACATAGAGGCGGAGCTCAAGCTCAGCAACCAGGCCTCGCAGGGTGGCCACACCAAAGGGGAGTTCCCCTACGCCAACAAGGTGTACACCATCGCCGGCATCGTGGCCAAGAGCGACCGCCTCACCACCAAGAGCAACCGCCCCTATTGCAAATTCGTGTTGGAGGACTTCTCGTCGTCGCACGAGTTCGCCCTGTTCGGCAAGGATTTCGAAATCTATATGAGCCACGTGGCGGTGAACACCCCTCTGCTGATAAAGTTTGCCGTGGAGCAGCGCTACGAGCGCCGCGACGACAGCCAGAAGGGCAAGGGCGGCGCCGCGGCCCCCATCGTCTACTCCCTGCGCATCAAGGAGATGCATCTGCTCTCCAACATCAAGGACACGATGGTGCGCGAATTCCACGTGAGCATCCCCGTGGAGAAGGTCAACGCCGGCTTTGAAAAGGAGTTCGCAAAAGTCTGCAAGAAGAACAAGGGCAACGCCCTGCTCTACATCAGATTCTACGACGACCGCAAGAAGCGCGAGTGCGAATTCTACTCACGCAAGTTCAAGGTGTCTCCCGAGCAGCCGCTGCTGGACTTTCTGGACAGCCACGGCCTGGAATACCACGTTTAGGCTGTCTTCTCCTCCCCCACTATCTCGCGGGCCCTCTCCAGGGCGCCGTTGATGTGGTTGCGGATGTTCTTCTTGCCTATCAGATCCACCAGACCCGCCTTTTCCAGCGTGCTGTAGACGCGCTCGTTCACGCCAGAGAGCACCAGCTGCACCCCGCACGACTTGGTGCGGTAGTAGAGCTGCTCCAGGTTGTGCATACCGGTGGAGTCTATGAAGCTCACCTTTCTCATCCTGAGGATGCGCACCTTCTGCCCCTGCTTGCCCACGCTGCGGCTGATTTCGTCGAATTTGTTGGCCACCCCGAAGAAGTAGGGGCCGTCTATCTCGTAAACCTCGGTCTGCTTGGGGATTTCCAGCATCTTGAGGTCGTCTATCCACACGTCGTTGTTGTTGGAGGGGTCAAGCTCGCCGGTGAACGAGCGCACCACGGTGGTCTCGTTGGTGCGGCGCAAAAACAGCGCTATGGCCAGCAGCAGGCCCACCGCGATGGCCACCGTCAGGTTGAATATGACGGTGAGGATGAAGGTGGTGAGCATCACCGCAAAGTCCGACTTGGGGTTCTTGGCCAGAGCCACGAAAGAGCGCCAGCCCGACATATTGTAGCTGACCACAATCAGCACCGCCGCCAGGCAGGTCATAGGTATCATACCCACCAGGTTGCCCATAAACAGCAGCACCAGCAGCAGCACAATGGTGTGGATTATGCCGGCCACGGGGGTCTTGCCGCCGTTGTTGATGTTGGCCATCGTGCGGGCAATGGCGCCGGTGGCGGGGATGCCGCCGAAGAAGGGGGTGCAGATGTTGGCGATGCCCTGCGCTATGAGCTCGGTGTTGGAGTCGTGCACGTCACCGGTGACGCCGTCGGCCACCACTGCGGAGAGCAGGCTCTCGATGGCCCCCAGCACCGCAATCGTGAATGCGGAGGGGAAGAGGTCCTGCACCACAGTCCACCAGTTCTCCCCTTCGGCCAGCTCCAGACGGGGCAGATGGGGCGCGGGGATGCCGTGGGGCAGCGCATAGCTGTCGGCGATGGTGGTTATGGCAATCGAGGGGTCGGCCTTCTTGAGCAGCCACACCAGCAGGGTTATCACAACAATCGCCACCAGCGAGGCGGGGATTTTCTTGGAGAGCTTGGGCAGCAGCACTATTATCAGCAGCGAGAGCACTCCGATGCCCAGGCAGAGCGGGTCAATGTCCCCCAGATGGCGGAAGTAGCATATCCACTTGTCTATGAAGCCGGCGGGGACATTCTCGATGTGCATCCCCAGCAGGTCGTTCATCTGGGTGGAGAAGATTGTGAGGGCGATGCCGGCGGTGAAGCCAATCACTATTGGATAGGGCACGAACTTGATGATGCCGCCCATCCTGAAGAGCCCGAGCCCCACCAGAATGATGCCCGCCATTATGGTGGCAATCAGCAGCCCCGAGAGGCCGTGCGACTGGATTATGCCGTATATAATTACGATAAAAGCCCCTGTGGGGCCTCCGATCTGCACTTTTGTGCCGCCCAGGGCGGCGATGATGAATCCCGCCACGATGGCGGTGATGAGTCCTTCCGCGGGGCCCACGCCCGACGCGATACCGAATGCGATGGCCAGCGGAATGGCCACCACGCCCACAATGATGCCGGCCACAGCATCCTGCATAAACAGCTTGGAGTTGTAATTCTTGAGGCACTCGAACAGCCTCGGCCTGAATGTCAATGTCATATTCCTTTCTTAAAACGGCCGCGAAAATACAACTTTAAACCAAAAAATAGATAATTTTGCCCTGATGAATGGCAAAATACCGAATAAAGGGGAGGCTGTGGTGGTAAAACACACCGGCAGCCACTATCTCCTCTCCCGGCTCCCCGAGTGGGACCTCTTCCCCGCCGTGCTGCGGGGCAAGGTGCGGCTCAAGGGCTCCACGGCCACCAACCCGATAGCGGTGGGAGATGTCGTGGACTACTCTCTGGAGCAGGAGACGGCGGTGATAGAGCGCGTGCACCCGAGGCGCAACTACATAATCCGCCGCAGCGCCAACCTCTCGCGCGAGGCGCACATAATCGCCGCCAACATCGACCACGCCTATCTGGTGGTCACGATGGCCTTTCCCGAGACCAAGACGGCCTTTGTGGACCGCTTTCTGGTGACCTGCGGGGCATACGGCATACCGGTGACCATCGTCATAAACAAATGCGACCTGATCGATGAGAACCTCAACCCCCTTCTGGAGGCTTTCGAGGGCATCTACCGCGGCGCCGGCTACGAATGCCTGGAGGTCTCGGCCAAGACCGGGCAGAGCATTGACGCCCTGCGGGAGCGGCTGCGCGGGGGCGTGAGCCTGCTCAGCGGCACCTCCGGGGTGGGCAAGTCGTCGCTCATCAAGGCCATCGACCCCTCGCTGGAGCTCATCCGCACCGCAGAAATCTCCACCGCCCACCTGCAGGGGCGCCACACCACCACCTTCTACGAGATGTACCCCATCTGCGGCGGCGGATTCGTGATAGATTCCCCCGGCATCAGGGGCTTCGGACTGATAGATTTCAAGAAGGAGGAGCTGAGCACCTATTTCCCCGAGATGCTGCGCGTGATGGACAGCTGCAAGTTCTCTCCCTGCACCCACACCCACGAGCCGGGCTGTGCAGTAAAAAAAGCAGTAGAGGAGGGCACCATCAGCGCCGACCGCTACTGCTCATATCTCGGAATGCTCGAGGACGAGAGCAAATATCGATAGATTGTACCCGGAGCCGGGGTCGAACCGGCACAGCCTCGCGGCCACTGGTGTTTGAGACCAGCGCGTCTACCGATTCCGCCATCCGGGCGCATTGTTGCGCGGCAAAAGCCGCCGGCAGAGCAGGTGCAAAGGTAGGTCTTTTTTTCTGATTTGCAAGCAGTGCTACAGAAGCGGGAAGTCGGGCCAGATGCGCTCGAAGGCATCCAGACCCAGAATGTCCAGGTCGCCGTCGCTCATCTGCGCCGCCACCGACAGAGCCAGCGCCAGGCGCGGATTGCCGTGGCAGTCCAGCTTTGCGGCGTGCAGAGTGTTGCCGCAGCTCCCCTCCACCGTAATCACCCCGTCGTCCAGCGAAATCCTGGCCCCGAGCTTGGTGAATTCCAGCACGAACTGTCTTGCCGCCTCTCCGCAGGCCTTGACCCCGCGGATCTTGCTGACCCCCTCGCTGCGCAGCGCCAGCAGAATCAGCGGCCCCAGAAGGTCGGGGCAGGTGGTTATGTCGGTGTCCATCGCCACCGGCAGCGAGCGGAAGGCGGAATAATAGCCGATTGTGTCGCCAAGATGCTCCATCTCGGGGTCGGTGTAGCGCTCCACATCGGCGCCGGCCGTCTCCAGCACGTCCAGTATAAAGCTCTCGCTCTGCAGGGTGTTCTCCCGCATATGGTCCACGCCGCTCTCCCCCGCCACTGTGCCCAGCGTGAGCCAGAGCGCCGCGGCGGCCCAGTCGCCGTCCATCTCCATCCGGCACGGCTTGTAGCTCTGCCGCTGGGAGAAGGTGAATGTGCTGCGGTTGTCGTCGCAGGAGCGCTCCTCTATCTTGATGCCCATACGGGAGAGGATGCAATTGACCTGACGCAGCAGGCAGAGGCTCTCCGGCTCCTTTGCGTTGAATGTGACCGGGCTGTCGGAAAACGACTCCATCGCCGGCAGCACCATCAGCAGCCCGGGGGCGAAATATGAGTTGGAGGGGACTGTGAAATTGTAGGTGCCCGGCTGCAGCGTGCCTCCTACCGTCATAGGCATCTGCTTTTTGTGGACGTGGAGCCAGCCGCCGTGCCGCACAATCTCGGGATGGTTGTCGGATTCCGGACGCTCGGCGAGGGCTCCGTCTCTCTCCACCCACAGCACCATCTCCTTGGCGTATGTCAGCAGCGGCACCACCAGGCGGTAGAGCAACTCGCAGCGCCCCACGAATATCTGGCAGACGCGAGTCTTGAGCTTCTTCTTGGGGAAATCCTGCCTGCCGGTGATGGTGAGCGTCCGCTCCTTTTTGTCGTATTTCACGGTGGCCATAAACATTCTGGCCACATCCATCGCGGCGCGGATGTCCTCGCTGAGGGAGACATTCTCCAGCACGGTGACCCCGCGGGCCAGCGACGCCGCCACAATGGCGATTATGGTGAGGTTCTGGGCGGTGGGGGGCTCCACGTCGCCCCAGCAGTTGTTGCGCTGCGGGTCCCTGAAATCAAAAAACAGGGGCTGACCCTTGCTGGTGGCGCCGCTGCGCCGGGGGGCGGCATAGAGCAGCGGCATTCCGCGGCGGAAGGCCTCGTAGCGCGACTCCTCCCCCTCGTCGCCCATCGCGTAGGCTATCAACTTGTCGGCTTCGAAACGGTCGTAGAGGGCCAGAACCCGCTGCGACTCCCCCCTGTGGCGGGCGAATGTCACCACCTTGGCGATGTCGGCCCCCCGGGCATAGCATCTGTTGGCGATGGCCGCCAGGTCCTCGGTGCTGCCGGTGCCGTGGGGGTTGAAGTAGGATATTATGATTTTGCAGCCGTAGTTCATCGCCAGCTGCAGCAGCCACCGCTGCTCCGCGGCGGGGAAGTCCAGGTCCAGATCCACATATTCGACCCCCGACATTATGGCCGCGCTGAGCATACGCACCGCCATATCCACATCGCTGGGGTCCGGAGCGTCGCTGCCGTCGCCCTCCCGGTCGTCATACTCCTCCGCCAGGGCGGGGTCCTTGAAACGATAGGCGGCCACCACGGGGCAGTCGCCTTTGTTCTGCATAAAATAGCGGACATCGTCCCTGTCGAAGAGCAGGTCGTCGAGTCTGAGCTCCACCGCATGCGGTCCTATATCGGCCAGCGTCCACGCCAGACAATAATCCACATCCATTGCGGTGAGAGAGTAGCAGACCAGACCCATCGGCAGCTATTTGTTTGCGGTCCACTTTTCCAGGCAGCTTTTCAGCTGGTCGTCGTAGCGCAGGTTCACTACGGCGCTGGTGCCGGGGAAGTAGTATTTTGCCACAATCGCACTCTCCAGCAGCGGCTTGACCTCGTCCTTGGCCAGATAGAGGGCGTCGGACTTCTTTATGTCCAGCTTGGCCTTGAGGGCCTCGATCTCCGCCTTGCAGCTGTCGTAGATGCCGTCGTAGCGGGCAGCCTCCTCCAGATTTTCCATCTCGGCGTCGCTGCCGCTGCGCCAGTCAAACTCGCGCCCCTCGCAGAACTTCACAAAATCGTCGTATTCGGCGTCGGTGAGCGCAAAGTCGGAGGCGGGAGCTATGCTTTCGTGCTCCAGAAAATATTTGATGGCGTAGTCGCCGGTAATGTCATTGTACACCAGGCTCACGGTGGGGCGGCTGTAGCGGCGCGGCTCCACCACTATGTCGGGGGTGATGCCGCCGCCATCCTTGACTATGCGCCCGCCGGCGGTCTTGAATTCGCTGGTGAGCGAGTCGGGGATGGCGCCCACGCTGCCGTCCTCGTTGCGGTTGCTGTAGTCGATGGCCTGCACGCAGCGGCCGCTGGGGGTGTAGTATTTGCCGGTGGTGAGCTTCAGAGTGCCCCCGAACGATGTGGGGCGCACGCTCTGTATCAGACCCTTGCCAAACGAGCGGACGCCGGCGATTGTGCCGCGGTCCAGGTCCTGGAAGGCACCCGCCACAATCTCAGAGGAGGAGGCGCTGCCGCTGCTTATCATCACCATCACGGGAATCTGCGTGTCCACGGGGTCTGTCTGGGTGCGGTATTCTACATTCGCCCCTTTTGCGCGCCCCTTGGAGGAGACCACCATAGTCCCCTTGGGCACGAAGAGAGACATCAGCTTGATGGCTTCGTCCATAAGGCCGCCGCCGTTGCCGCGCAAGTCAATCACGAGCCTCCGGGCCCCCTGGCTCTTGAGGTTCAGCAGCGCTTCGCGGAACTCGGAGCTCATCCCCTGGGTAAAGCCGGTGACCGACACATAGCCCACATTGCCCTTGAGCATACAGTAATAGTCGATGTTCGACATATGGATGCGCTCGCGCTTGACGTTGATTTCCTGCACCTCGCCGGTGCGCCCCTTGACCACCTTGAACTTGACGGTGGTGCCGGGCTGGCCCTTCATACGATCGCTGCTCTGCTGGCTGCTCTCGCCATAGACGCTCTTGCCGTCTATGGCCACGATGCTGTCGCCCGGCTGCAGCCCGTATTTGGCCGCAGGGCTCCCCTTGTAGGGCTGGGTGATGAGCACCGCCTGGTCGGGACGCTTCTTGATGAGGGCACCCACTCCGCCGTAGATGCCGGTGGTCATCATCTGCACATCCTCTTCCTCCTCTTCGGAGAAATAGACGGTGTAGGGGTCCAGCGAGGCGAGCATTGCCGTCACGCCGGTGTTTATAAGTTTGCCGAACTGCAGCGTGTCCACATATCCTGCAGAGAGCTGCTTGAGTATGGAATTCTGCACATCCAGCGCCTTTGCAAGGTCAAAATCGGCACTCTGCGCCACTGCCGCCACACTGACGGCCGCGCAGGCTATTGACGCAAAAAATTTCTTCATTTCTTAAAATTTTAACCGGGCCGGATAGAGCAAAGATGATACCAACTAGGCGTTTTTGATGTAGTCCACAATCCAGCTGCCGACCTCCTTGGTGCCATACTTGGCGCCGCCGGGAACCTGGATTTCGGGGGTGCGGACATTGGCGTCGAGCGATGCGGCCACGGCGCGGCGGATCAGCTTGCCCTCCTCCGCCAGATTGAAATATTCGAACAGCATCGCTGCGGAGAGGATCTGCGCCAGCGGGTTGGCTATGTTGAGCCCCTTTGCGGCGGGCCAGCTGCCGTGCACCGGCTCGAACACGGGGGTGTGCTCTCCGGTGGAGGCGCTGGGCAGAAGCCCCATACTGCCGGTGATGCAGCTGCCCTCGTCTGTCAGAATGTCACCGAAGGTGTTCTCGGTGACCATCACGTCAAAGAACTTGGGCTCCTGAATCATTCGCATCGAGGCGTTGTCCACATACATATAGTCGGTCTTGACATCGGGATACTGCGGCGCCATCTCCTGGGCTATCTTGCGCCAGAGGCGGCTGGATGCCAGCACGTTGGCCTTGTCCACAACGGTGAGGTGACGGCCTCTGCGGCGGGCGTAGTCATATCCGGTGCGCAGGATGCGCTCCACCTCCTTGCGGGTGTAGTAGTTGGTGTCGTAGGCCTTGTCGTCGTCCTGATATTTCTCGCCGAAGTACATTCCGCCGGTGAGCTCGCGGATGCACACGAAGTCGGCGCCGCGCACCAGTTCATCTTTCAAAGGGGAGTTGTGCACCAGGCAGTCGAAGGTCTCGATGGGGCGGATGTTGGCATACAGCCCCAGTTTCTTGCGCATCGCCAGCAGACCCTGCTCGGGGCGCACCTTGGCGGTGGGGTCGTTGTCAAAGCGGGGGTCGCCCACTGCAGAGAAGAGCACCGCGTCGGCCTCCATACAGGTCTGGAATGTCTCTTCGGGGAAGGGGTCGCCCACCTTGTCGATCGCGTCGGCGCCGCAGATGGCCTCCTTGAAGGAGACCTCGTGGCCAAAGCGGTCGCAAACCGCCTGCATCACTGCTACGCCTTGTTTGGAAATTTCGGGTCCGATGCCGTCGCCCGGCAGAACTGCTATCTTGAGTTTCATATCTTTATTCGTTTTCGTTGGTTATTATGTTCAGCATTTTCATTGTCGCCTTGAGCGAAGCCCCCACCTGGTCGGCGTCAAGGCCGCGGGTGTGGATGGTGCGCCCCTTCCAGTCCCAGTCGATGCGGGTCTGCACCAGGGCGTCGGTGCGGCCGCCGGGGGGAATCGACACCGCATAGTCGCTCAGCCAGGGGAAGTCCATCTTCAGGTGGTCGCGGAATATGTGGCGCACCGCCCTCACGAAGGCATCGTACTGGCCGTCGCCGCACGCCTGCTCTTCATAGACCTTGCCGCCGACCTCCAGCTTGACGCTGGCGGTGGGCTTGAGGCCGTAGGCGTTGCTCACCATATAGCTTATGAGGTGCACCTTCTCCCGGGTGATGTCGTGCTTCACCACATCGCTCACGATGAAGGGGAGATCGTCGGGGGTCACGGCCGCCTTCTTGTCTCCCAGCTCTATAATCCTGTCGGTCACGCGGCGCGTCTGCTCCGGGGTGAGGTTCAGGTTCATATTCTCCAGATTCTTGAGAATGTTGGCCTTGCCGCTGGTCTTGCCCAGGGCGTATTCCCGCTTGCGCCCGAAGCGCTCCGGGATGAGGTTGTTGTAGTAGAGATTGTTCTTCTTGTCGCCGTCGGCGTGCACTCCCGCAACCTGGGTGAACACATTGTCCCCCACGATGGGGCTGTTGCCGGGAATCGGCGCCAGCGAGTAGCTGGACACCAGCCGGCTCAGGGGGTGCAGGCGGCTCTCGTCGACCCCCGTGGTGACTTCCGCCATATCCACCAGCACCGCCTGCACGCTGGCCAGAGGGGCGTTGCCCGCCCTCTCTCCGAGGCCGTTGACGCAGGTGTGGGCGCCGTTACAGCCGGCACGCACCGCGGCGTAGGTGTTGGCCACCGCCAGGTCATAGTCGTTGTGGCCGTGGAAGTCGAAGTGCAGGCCGGGGAAGCGGCCCACCATAGTCTTTACAAATGAGACGACCTGCTCCGGGCTCAGGATGCCCAGGGTGTCGGGGAGCATAAAGCGCCTGATGCCGGAGTCCTTGAGGGCCTCCACAAAGCCGAAGACATACTCCGGGGAGTTCTTCATCCCGTTGCTCCAGTCTTCGAGATAAACATTCACGATGAAGCCCTTGGAGAGCGCATAATCCAGCGTGGCGCGGATGTCGGCCACGTGCTCTTCGAGAGTCTTGCCCAGCTGCTCGCGGCAGTGGCGCTCGCTCCCCTTGCAGAGCAGGTTGAGCACCTTGCCCCCGCAATCTTCTATCCAGTCTACGCTCACCGTGCCGTCCACGAATCCCAGCACCTCCACGCGATCGAGCAGGCCGTTTTTGGCGGCCCAGGAGCAGATGCCCCTCACCGAATCCTTCTCCCCCTCGGAGACCCTTGCGGAGGCGACCTCTATGCGGTCCACCTTGGCTTCCTGCAGCAGCGCCGTGGCCATCTGCAGCTTCTCGTGCGGCACAAAGCTGACCCCGTTGGTCTGCTCTCCGTCGCGCAGAGTCGTGTCCATTATCTCTACTCGTCTCATATCCTGCTAGGTACGGGCGTTAGCGGCCTCCCATTTCTCTATTTTGTTTCTGCTCTCGAGCAGGAAGTCGATGTCGTCCAGCCCGTTCATCAGGCAGTATTTCTTGTAGCCGTTGATTTCGAAGCGCTCGCTGCGGCCGCTGGAGAGGTTGGTGACGGTCTGCTCCGGCAGATTCACCTCAACCTCGGTTTTAGGGTCGGCCGCGATGCTCTTGAACAGCTCCGAGAGGAACTCTTCGCTCACCGTGACGGGCAGCACAAAGTTGTTGAGCTCGTTGTTCTTGTGGATGTCGGCAAAGAAGCTGGAGATGACCACGCGGAAGCCGTAGCCGGCCACTGCCCACGCGGCGTGCTCGCGGCTGCTGCCGCTGCCGAAGTTCTTGCCCGCCACCAGTATGCATCCGCCGTAGGCGGGGTTGTTGAGCACGAAGTCCTTGTTGGGGGTGCCGTCGGCGTTGTAGCGCCAGTCGCAGAAGAGGTTGTCCCCGAAGAACTTCTCGTCGCGCGTGGTGGCTTTGAGAAAGCGGGCGGGGATTATCTGGTCGGTGTCCACATTCTCCAGCGGGAGAGGGACGCAAGTGCTCTTTATTATGTTGAATTTCTGTTTCATTTACGATTCTGCTTTACATAAGTTCTCTGGGGTCGGTGATGACGCCGGTCACCGCAGCGGCTGCCGCAGTGAGGGGGCTGGCCAGCACGGTGCGTGCGCCGGGGCCCTGACGCCCTTCAAAGTTGCGGTTGGAGGTGGACACCGACAGCTTGCCTGCGGGGATTTTGTCGTCGTTCATCGCCAGGCAGGCGCTGCAGCCGGGCTGACGGATCTCGAAGCCCGCCGCCTCCAGCACCTTGTCCAGCCCTTCGTCCTCTATCTGAGTCTTGACCATCCACGAGCCGGGGACTATCCAGGCGGTGACCCCTTCTGCCTTGCGGCGTCCGCGGACAATCGATGCAAAGGCGCGGAAGTCCTCTATGCGGCCGTTGGTGCAGCTGCCGCAGAACACATAATCGACCTTCTTGCCCAGCATCTTCTCGCCGGGGGCGAAGCCCATATAGTCCAGCGAGCGCAGGTAAGAGGCGCGGCCGCTCTCGGGCACGCTCTCCAGGGCGGGGATTGTGCCGCTGATGCCCATACCCATACCGGGATTGGTGCCGTAGGTGACCATCGGCTCGATGTCCTCGGCCCGGTAAGTCACTTCGCGGTCGAACACGGCGTCGTCGCCGCTGCGCAATGTGCGCCAATATTCCACGGCGCGGTCCCAGGCCTCGCCGCGGGGGGCGTGTTCACGTCCCTTGATATATTCGAATGTCTTTTCGTCGGGTGCCACAAAGCCGCCGCGCGCCCCCATCTCTATCGAGAGGTTACAAAGTGTAAGGCGTCCCTCCATCGAGAGGTCGCGCACCACGCTGCCGGCATACTCCACAAAATAGCCGGTGGCGCCGCTGGTGGTCATCTTGCTCATAATGTAGAGGGCCACATCCTTTGCGGTGACCCCTTTTGCGAGGGTCCCCTCCACGTTGATTCTCATTGACTTGGGCTTCTGCTGCAGGATGCACTGCGAAGCGAGCACCATCTCCACCTCGCTGGTGCCGATGCCGAAGGCCACCGCGCCCATCGCGCCGTGGGTGGACGTGTGGGAGTCGCCGCACACGATGGTCATACCGGGCAGCGAAAGGCCGCGCTCCGGCCCTACGACGTGGATTATGCCGTTGCGCTCGTCCAGCATTCCGTAATGTTCGAGGCCGAATTCGGCGGCATTTGCGGCCAGGGTGTCGACCTGCTTTTTGGAGACAGGGTCGGCGATGGGCTTGTCCTGGTCGTGGGTCGGGGTGTTGTGGTCGGGCATGCAGACTACCTGCTCGGGGCGCAGGGGCCTGATGCCGCGCTCGCGCAGGCCGTCAAAGGCCTGGGGACTTGTGACTTCGTGGCAATAAAGCCGGTCTATGTACAATTGAGTGGGACCGTCTTCTACAATCTGCACCACGTGCTTGTCCCAGATTTTGTCAAAAAGTGTATTCATAGCTCAAATTTCTGTCTGCAAAGGTTTAAAATTTTAACCATTTAACCTAAATTTATTATTTTGCGCATCGCAAAACAGCTTTCTGTACAATGGCAAACACCCGCACATTGATATTTTCTCTGCACTATATGGCCCCTGACGGCGAGCGCATCGTGCTCTGCCGCGGAGGCGAAGTTTATGAAATGGAGTCTCTCGGAGGCCTTTGGCGGGCCGTTCTGCCCCTGAAGGAATTCGGCAGAGGCCGCCGCTACCGCTACCAGCTGCGGCGCGGGGGCGAGGTGCTGCGGCGCGAATGGCGCGGCCACACTCTGCCCGCTATCCCCTCCGGCGCCTCCAGCGTAGAGGTCCGCGACCTCTGGAGCGACCGTCCGGAGGATTCCCCCCTCTGGTCCGCCGCCTTCAGGGATGTCATTCTGCGGCGGGAAGCCACGGCCAAGGCCACGGAAAGCCAGTTCAATATACTGCTGCGCACCGCCTGCGCCGACATCCGCCCGGGCGAGGTGCTGGGCATCGCGGGCGACATCCCCGCTCTGGGAAGCTGGAGGGAGGCCATCAGACTGGCGTCCGGTGGAGACTGCGAGGTAGACGGCAAGGCGGGGAAACGGCACGGCCGGGAGGGGAGCGACTCGGCCGGGGGGTGCCTCTGGAGCGCCGGGTTGAACCTTGAGGCGGCCGCGGGCGGGACTTTCCATTATAAATATGTGATTGCAGAGGCCGCCACGGGCCGCATCCTCCACTGGGAGGAGGGGGAAAACCGCACCTGCCGCATCCCCGGGAAGGGCCGCGCCCTGATTCTGCAGGACTGCGCCCCGCGCTTTTCCCGCCCCGCGCTGCGGTGCGCCGGAGTCGCCGTACCCCTCTTTTCCCTGCGCAGCCGCGGCAGCTTCGGCGTGGGCGAATTCAGCGACATAAAGCCTCTGGCCGAGTGGACCGCCGCCTGCGGGGGGCATATGATACAGCTGCTCCCCATCAACGACACCACCGTCACCGGCACCTGGACCGACTCCTACCCCTACAATGCCGTGAGTTCGTTTGCCCTGCACCCCATATATATAAACCTCGCGGAGGCGGGGGTGGAGGCAGATGCGGAGTTCAAGAGGCTGCAGCGGGAGCTGAACGCCCTCCCCGCCCTCGACTACGAGCGGGTGTTCCGCGAAAAAATGCGGCTGCTGCACACGGCTTTCGACAAATTCAGCAGAGGCCTCGAGGGCGACCTTGCCGCCGACGCCGATTTTGCCGCCTTCGTCAAAGAGAACGCCGGATGGCTCCTCCCCTACGCCGTATTCAGCTGCCTGCGGGAGGATTTTGGCACCGCCATAACCTCGCAATGGGGCAAATACGCTGCATATTCCCGCAAAAAGGCGCAGGATTATGTCAAATCCAACCCGCAGAGGGTCGGCTTCATATATTGGGTGCAATATCAGCTCCATCTGCAGCTGAAAGAGGCGGCCGCCTGCGCCCACCGGCAAGGCGTCGCCCTCAAGGGGGACCTGCCCATCGGGGTCAGCCCCCTGAGCGCCGACGTGTGGGCCGCGCCGCAGCTCTTCAACCTGGATATGCAGGCCGGCGCCCCGCCCGACGCCTTCAGCGCCGGCGGGCAGAACTGGGGCTTCCCCACCTACAACTGGGAGCGGATGGCCGCAGACGGCTTCCGTTGGTGGCGGGAGCGCCTCCAGAAGATGAGCTGCTACTTTGACGCCTACCGCATAGACCACCTGCTGGGCTTTTTCCGCATCTGGGAGATTCCCTCGCGCTACAAAAGCGGCATTATGGGGCACTTCTCCCCCGCCCTGCCATTCAGCGCCGCGGAATTGAAGCAGATGGGATTCGACATTGCGCAGGGCGGCACTGTGGCCCGCGGCGAGAGCGACGGGCTGTTTGTGGAGGACCCGCGCCGCAAGGGCTTCTTCCACCCCCGCATCGCCGCCCGCCTGACCCCCGCCTACAAAGCGCTCACACCCGGCCTGCAAGAAGCCTACGACGCGCTCAGCGAAGATTTCTTCTACCGCCGCCACGACAGCCTCTGGCGCCGCAGTGCCCTGGAAAAACTGCCCGCCCTGATGCGCGCCACGCCGATGCTCTGCTGCGGAGAAGACTTGGGGATGATACCCTCCTGCGTGGCCCCCGTAATGGCGCAGCTGGGCATTCTGAGCCTGGAGGTGCAGCGGATGCCCAAGGACCCCTCGGCGGAGTTCGCCGACCCGGCCCGCTACCCCCGCTGCTCGGTATGCACCACATCGTCGCACGACACATCGCCGCTGAGGGCCTGGTGGGAAGAGGACCGCGCCGCAACCGGGCGCTACTACAACAATATGTTGAAGATGGAGGGAGAAGCGCCGCTGCACTGCACGCCGCAGATTGCCGGGCGCATCCTGCGCGCACATCTGGAGAGCCCCTCAATGCTGGCCATAATCCCTCTGCAGGACTATCTGGCCACAGATGCCGGCCTCTGCTATGGCGGCGACCCCGCCGACGAGCGGGTCAACATCCCCGCCGTGCACAACCACTACTGGCGCTACAGGATGCACCTGACGCTGGAAGATCTGCTCGCAGACACCGCCTTCTGCAGCCGTATGCGCAGTCTGATGCGCAGCTGCGGCCGCCTCTGAGAGGGGCGCTACTCAAACTTCTGCCATTCGGTATAGATCGGCTCCCCCTTTGCGCCGAAGCACCCGCAGGGGCGCACCGCAAAGCGGCAGGGGAAGTTGTGCGGAACATCGTCGAAGGCGAACACGCAGGTCACCTCGCCCGCATCCTGCTCCTCGCAGTTCATGCGGTGGGAAGAGAACACCCGCTTCTGGCCCGACACAAGGGTAATGTCCTGCCGCAGATGCTCCAGCGTCACCTCAAAGTCGTATGCGCGCACCCCGCAGGTCCGCTTGAGGACATTGGGGAAGTGCACTGTGACCAATTTCTTGCCCTCCTCGGCCCCGCTCAGGCTCACCGTGGCCGCATCGCCCGCCGCAAAGCGGGGCGCCGCCTCCGCTGCCGCACGCTCTTCATACGAGCAGGGCTTGCCAGCCGCAGAGAGAGGGATTATCCAGTTGCCGTCCATCGGCTTTTCGTAGAGGAAGTCGCGCCGCTCCAGGCATATAGTGTCGTCGTAGACGCTCATCACCATCCCCTGGCGCCCCTGCTGCATATCCATCTGCGGCATCTCGGAAGGGTATGACGCCCCGTCCCAGATCACGGTGTTCTCCCTGCCGCCGGTGAGCGTGGTGTAGGAGAGCGAGGCCGTGCCGATGCTGGTGAAGGCCCCCTGCCACAGCACGTGCTCGTCGTTCAGGGCCTGATGGGAGTGGCCGCTGAAGCAGATGCAGTTGGGATAGCCGCCCAGCACTGCGGTGACTTCGCCGTTGTCCTGCCCCCAGACCCACGGCCCGCCCGTGGTCCCTTTGGGATGGGGATGCTGGAAATAGAAGAAGGGCTTCTCCCCCTTCAGGATGTCCGCGTGCTCATCCAGGAACTCCTTTAGGCCGGGGGTGTTCTGCCAGTTGGTCCAGTGCGCCCCAACAAACTTGTAGCCCTTCACATCCTTGACATATATGGGCTGGAACTCCTCCTTCCAGTATTTTTTCCACAGCTTCTCCTTGCGGGGGCGGATTTCCTCCCGGCGCACCATTGTCTCCCGGTCCTCACCCGAGAGCACGTCGTCGCCGATGGCGTAGGTCTGCCCCTCCATATCGTGGTTGCCGTATACGAACAGCCGCTCCACCTTTTTGCCGCCGATGCCTTTGTCGCGCGGGAAGACCCTGAACCAGCACTCGCTTATGGGGCGCATCTGCTTCTCGAGGCCGCTGTCGGCCATATCGCCCGCAATCAGCACCGCATCCACATCCCTGTCGCGGAAGTAGGTGAAGGTGCGCTCCAGCAGCGGAATGTCCGCCACTGTCTTAATGTGGATGTCGCTCAGTATGCCCACGCGCAGGCGGGGCGTCCCCAGTTCCGCGGCGGCCCTTGCAAAGGCCCCCATATCCAGAGTCATAGCCCCGGCAAACAGGGCTCCGTATTTGATGAATTCTCTTCTTTGCATATCAGTCTTTTTTTAAAAGCCGCCCGCAGGCCCCCCGGGCCGCAGCGCAATGTCAAATGTAGTAAAAAACTTGTTGATAATTTGAGAATTAATCGTATATTTGCAGCCCGCAAAAAAGTGCGGACTTTTACAACTAATTTATTCACACCAAATTATCTACAATGCCTGGATTAATTGGAAAGAAAGTCGGAATGACTTCCGTATTCGATGCAAATGGTATGAACGTACCTTGCACCGTAATTGAGGCTGGTCCGTGTGTTGTTACGCAAATTCGTACAGTAGAAAAAGATGGTTATGCCGCTGTACAGCTTGCCTATGACGAAATTTCAGAGAAACACGCCAGCAAGGCTCTCAAGGGCCATTTTGAGAAGGCAGGAACCACTCCGAAGCGCAAACTGGTGGAGTTCAAGTCGTTTGACATCGACTCCCTCAAGCTCGGAGACACCATCACCGTCGCAGATCTTGCATCTGCAGAATGGGTCGACGTAACCGGCACCTCCAAAGGTAAAGGTTTCCAGGGCGTCGTAAAGCGCCACGGATTCGCCGGTGTAGGCGGACAGACTCACGGCCAGCACAACAGACTTCGCAAGCCCGGTTCACTGGGTGCCTGCGCATGGCCTAGTAGGGTCTTCCCCGGTACAAGAATGGGCGGACATATGGGATGTGACCGCGTAAAAGTTTTCAACCTTCAGATTATCAAGGTTATCCCCGAAAACAATCTTATCGTAGTTAAAGGCTCGGTTCCCGGAGCCAAAGGGTCTTATGTAACATTGGAGGCTTAGCATTATGAAATTGGCAGTTTACAAAATCGATGGAACCGCTTCCGGCAAGGAAGTCGTTCTTGACGACGCTATCTTCGCCATCGAGCCGAACGATAACGCAATCTACCTTGATGTTAAGCAGTATCTGGCTAACCAGCGTCAGGGTACCCACAAGAGTAAGGACCGCAGCGAGATCGCTCACAGCACCAAGAAAATGGGTCGCCAGAAAGGCGGCGGCGGAGCGCGTCACGGTAGCATCAAGGCCGGCACTTATGTAGGCGGCGGCCGCATCTTCGGTCCCAAGCCCCGCGATTACGGCTTCAAGCTCAACAGAAAGCTCAAACAGCTTGCCCGCAACTCCGCCCTCACTTACAAGGCGCAGGAGGAGGCAATCACAATGGTTGAGCCTTTTGCAATGGAAGCTCCCAAGACCAAGGAGTTCATCAAGATTCTTGACGCACTCAAGGCCAACGGCCGCAAGACTCTGGTAGTCCTTCCCGAGAACTCGAACAACATTTACTTATCGTCTCGCAACCTTCCTGAGGTCAAAGTCATCACTGTCGACGAGATCAACACCTACACCATTATGAATGCAAACCGCATGATTCTGGTGGACGGCGTGCAGGATATCCTTGCCGAAAGACAAAAATAATCTAAAGCGATGGGAATATTAATTAAGCCACTCGTAACCGAAAAACTGACGGCTCAAGGCGATAAGTTGAACCGTTACGGTTTCATTGTTGACCGCAATGCAAACAAAGTAGAGATCAAGCAGGCGGTTGAGCAGACATATAATGTTGCCGTCTTGAGCGTCAACACTGTCAACTATCACGGCAAAAAGAAAAGCCGCTTTACCAAAGCCGGTATGCTGACCGGGCGTGCAAATCACTATAAGAAAGCTTATGTGACTTTGGCCCAGGATGACAAGATAGATTTCTACAGTAACATTTAAGGACCGGAAAAACTATGGCAGTACGTAAATTCAAACCGGTAACCCCCGGTCAGAGAAACAAGGCGATCAGCACTTACGAAGAGATCACCTGCACTACTCCCGAGAAGTCCCTTCTGCAGCCCATCCGCAAGTCGGGCGGCCGCAACAACCAGGGCAAGATGACAATGCGCTATATCGGCGGCGGTCACAAGCAAATGTACCGTGTCATCGACTTCCTCCGCGACAAAGACAAATACACAGCTACCGTCAAGACCATCGAATATGACCCCAACCGCACTGCACGCATTGCCCTTGTGGTTTACGAAGATGGTGAAAAACGCTATATCGTTGCTCCTAACGGCATCAAGGTCGGCCAGGTAATCGCCTCCGGCTCCGGTGTCGCTCCTGAAATTGGCAACACGCTTCCGCTTGGTGAAATTCCTCTCGGAACATTGGTTCACTGCATCGAGCTCCGTCCCGGTCAGGGTGCCGTGATGGCACGCTCCGCCGGCACTTACGCCCAGCTTACCGCTCGCGAGGGCAATCACGCAATCCTCCGTCTCCCTTCGGGCGAGACCCGTATGGTGCTCGTGACCTGCCGCGCAACCGTAGGCACAGTGTCCAACACCGATCACAACCTGGAGTCTCACGGCAAGGCCGGCCGCGTCCGCTGGATGGGCCGCAGACCTCGCAACCGCGGTGTCGTTATGAACCCTGTAGATCACCCGATGGGTGGTGGTGAAGGCCGCGCTTCCGGTGGACATCCCCGTTCAC
>CAZIUO010000001.1:92341-94843 GCA_964542575.1 uncultured Muribaculaceae bacterium | reverse complement strand
TAGCGGAGAACAGCCGAACGAAGAAACAGCCCCGAATCCCCTTTAGGCGTAGCTTTGATGCGCGGGCGGAATCCAAGACTACGAGAGTGTAGAGTGTAGTGTTGAGAGTTTAGAGAAGAGGAGAGTTGGAAGTAGCGGCGGGGTTTGGGGCAGCGCCCCAGATATCGTGCCGCATCAGCGGCTAGCGAAGCGCGGGCAGGGCCGCTACGGTGCGATAGCAAGCGCGTAGCGGCGGGGTTTGGGGCAGCGCCCCAGTATAATAAGCGGGGCCGCAAGGATTCTCATCCCGCAGCCCCCTAAACTCTACACTCTAAACGACATCAGAGCCCCGCTGATTTCGTGTACTCTACACTCTAAACTCTCAACACTACACTCTAAACTCTAAAGGGGATCGGGCGAGCAGCACGGTGGCGAAAGCCTCGACACCCTCTTCGCGCCCCACGAACCCCATCTTCTCGCCAGTAGTGGCCTTGATGGAGAGGGCGTCCGCATCCACTTCCAGCACAGAAGCGAGCGCGGCGCGCATCCGCTCTATGTGCGGGGCAATCTTGGGAGCCTGCAGCAGCAGAGTCATATCGGCATTCACAAGTTCGTACCCCCTCTCGCGCACCATCGCATAAGAGCGCGCAAGCAGTATCTTGCTGTCGATGCCGGCGAATTCCGCCGAAGTGTCGGGGAAGTGGTGGCCGATGTCGCCCAGGGCCAGCGCCCCCAGCAGCGCGTCGCACAGCGCATGGATGAGCACATCGCCGTCGGAATGGGCCACGCACCCCTTGGTATGCGGGATCGACACCCCGCCCAGAGTCAGTGTCAGCCCCGGCGCAAGAGCGTGCACATCATACCCGTTTCCTACTCTAAAATCGCATTTCATACGACAAATTTATTACCTTTGCTTGAATTTAGAAAACACATCTTCAGCCATGGCTATCACATTTTTCCCCCGGCCCAAGTACAGAGTCTTCAACTACACCCCGCGCTACTGGGATGAGAGCAAGGAGCGCCTGAAGAAACTTTACGAGAAATACGGCAAGGAGTATCCCGGCGACAAGGCCGTCACTGCCGAGAAGGCCACGGAGGACCTCAAGGATGTGGCCACATACAGCGAGGTCAAGGAGGCGCTGCAGAGCGCCGGTCCCCGCCACATACAGGGGCGCACGGCCTCATACATCCCGGGGCAGTACATCCGCGGCGCCTACACCAAGGACACCGCGACCCGTATGGACGAGAAGAAGAGCAACAAGCCGCTGCACGCAGTGATAATGTGCGCCACGGTGCTGGCCGCAATCGCAGTGGCCTACTATCTGAGCCAGGGGCTGGTGCAGCTTGTCCGCTAATATGATTAAAGTTCTGCCCGGCAACATAGCCAACCTGATAGCGGCGGGAGAAGTCGTGGGAAGGCCCGCTTCGGTGGTCAAGGAGCTGATGGAAAACAGCATTGACGCCGGCTGCAGTTCCGTATCGGTGATTGTGCTGGATGCGGGGCGCACTCTTGTGCAGGTAATAGACGACGGCTGCGGCATGAGTGCCGGGGATGCCGCCCTCTGCTTTGAGAGGCACGCCACAAGCAAGATCTCCAGCGCCGAGGACCTGGAGAAAATACTCACCTACGGCTTCCGCGGCGAGGCGCTGGCCTCCATCGCCGCCGTGGCGCAGGTCACCCTCAAGACCCGCCGCAGCGAGGATGCCGCCGGGGTGCAGATAGAGGTCGCCGACTCCAAGATCCTCTCGCAGAAGGCGGTCGCCACCCCCAAGGGGTGCAACATTGCGGTGAGCAACCTGTTCTACAACGTCCCCGCCCGGCGCAAATTCCTCAAGTCCGACGCCTCCGAGATGCGCCAGATAGAGCAGGCTTTCCTGCGCGTGGCCCTCTCGCACACCGGCAAGGCCTTCACCCTCAAGCACAACGGCAAGGACCTCTACAACATACGCCCCGCCGCCTCGCTCAAGCAGCGCATCAGCGACCTCTGCGGCCGCGCGACTGCCGACGCCCTGGTGGGCATCGCCACCGAGACCGACATTGTGAAGATTTCCGGCTTCGTGGGGAGCCCCGCGGAGGCGCGCAAAACCGCCGGCAACCAGTTTTTCTTCATCAACGGCCGCTACTTCCGCAGCCCATACCTGCACAAGGCGGTGTGCCGTCCATACGAAAACCTGGTGCGCGAGGGCTACACCCCCTCCTACTTCATATTTCTGGAGTGCGACCCCACCACGGTGGATGTCAACATACACCCGCAGAAGACAGAGATCAAGTTCACCGAAGAGCATATAATTTTTGACATACTCTCCGCCTGCGTGCGGGAGGCGCTGGGGCGCGGGGCATTCGCCCCCACCATCGACTTCGAGTCGGGCGAGGTGCTGGACTTCCCGGTTATGGGGCAGCCCCTCTCTCCCGAGGCGGACGGCGGCTCCCCGGCCGGGCGTCAGGCCGGCGCCTGGAGCGGCGCCGCGCAGCGCACAACCGACTATTCCCCCCTGCTGAGCGGCTTTGAAAAGGGCGGCCGG
>CAZIUO010000001.1:41345-92241 GCA_964542575.1 uncultured Muribaculaceae bacterium | reverse complement strand
CCCGGAGGCGCGCCCGTCGGCGGCGACCTCTACGGCGGCCTCACCACCCCCCATTACGGCTACGGCCTGGGCGACGACGACGGCTACAGCGCCAATGTCATTGTCACCGGCAGGCTGATAGTGGCCCCGGTGCGGGAAGGGCTCGCGATAATCGACATCAGAAAGGGACAGGAGGCCCTGCTCTACCACAAATACTTCGAATTCCTCTCGCAGGAGAAGTTCATATCGCAGCGCTCCCTCTACCCCCAGCAGGTATCTCTGAGCCACAATATATACTCCATAATTCTGGAGAACCTGGACAAGGTCTCGCAGCTGGGCTTTGACATCCGCGACTTCGGCGACGACACCATAATCGCCTACGCCGTGCCCGACGGCTTCCCCGCAGAGGAGGAGGCGCTGCGCGACGCAATGGACAATCTTGCATCCTCGCTGCAGGACGAGCCGGAGGGGGAGAACATCCGCTCCTACGCCTCCACGCTGGCCGCATCGGCCGCCAAAAGGCTCTCCCGCAACCTCAACCCGGTGCAGGCCCGGATGCTGGCGGATGACATACTGGCACTGCGGGCCACCTATGGCACCGACCTTGCTACACGGTGCATCGCAATCATTTCTAACGAAGAACTGGAGAAAAGGATATGAACAGTTACCGCTGGCGCTCTTTCGCGGACTCGATACCGCCCGTCACCAGAAACCTGATACTGATAAACTTCATCGTGTGGGTCTTTACGGAACTCACCGGGCAGAGGATGTACTCCCTCTTCTCGCTGTTTCCGTTCGAGTCGCCGCTCTACGGGCACTATCAGCTTGTCACCTATATGTTTATGCACGGGGGCTTCTGGCATCTGTTCTTCAATATGTACACCCTGCTGATATTCGGCACCCCGCTGGAGCGCACCTGGGGCAGCAAAAAATACCTGCTGTTCTATTTTGTGACCGGCATCGGGGCGGCCCTCTGCCATAATCTCGTGGCCCATCTGCAGATTGCGGGTATGATGGGCAGCGGCAATGTAATCGCCGCCCAGAGCATAATGCGCACCCCCACCGTGGGGGCGTCGGGCTCGATATACGGCCTGCTGCTGGCCTACGGAATGCTCTGGCCCAACACCGAGCTGCAGCTGATTTTCCCTCCCGTGAGACTCACCGCCAAGTGGTTCGTGATAATTTTCGGCGCAATAGAGCTCTTCACCGGCCTCACCGGTATGGGGGGCGGCGTGGCCCACTTTGCCCATCTGGGCGGAATGCTGTTTGGCCTGGCGCTGATACTTTACTGGAAGAAAAAGGGGAGGATGTATTACTAAATGGCCAAAATTCACTATCCGAAGAGCGAAAAGCCCAAGCGCAACAAGACCTGGTACAAGAAAAAGAGCGAGCGCGGGCTCAGCCCCTGGCAGATTGTGTTCAGGGTGTTCGTGACCCTATGCGCCCTGTGCCTGTGCATCTCCTACCTCTCGATTTTCATCGACCCCGCCTTTATGGCGCTGCCCTACTTTTTCGGGCTCTACTATATTCCGATATTCTTCCTGAATGCGGTGCTGCTGGTGGTCGGCCTTGTCAGGATGCGCCCCTACGTGATTGTGACGCTGGTGGCGATGCTCCCCTCGCTGTTTTTTGCCGACCTGTTTGTCAAGTTCGGGCAGGAAGAGAAGAGCGTGACGGGCGACGAGGTCAAGATAATCACCTACAACGTGGGGCGGTTTGCCGCCGCGGCCAAGGGGATGAACGAGGCTCAGGCCCTCTCCAAAGTGTGCGAGTTCGCCTCGCGCGAGGCGCCGGACATCCTCTGCCTGCAGGAGTTCTACACCACCGACACCGCCTCGATTGGCCGCATCCTCAAGTTCCTGCCCTACCGCTACCGCCACTTCTTCTGGGAGGGGGGCTGCTACTCCGGCAACATAATATTCAGCCGCTACCCCATAGTGGACGGCGGCGCCCTCACATTCAAGGACTCCCACAACCTCTGCGTCTGGAGCGATCTGCGCATCAACGACGCCACGGTGCGCCTCTATGACTGCCACCTGCAGAGCACCGGCTTCTCGTTCACCAACTTCGTGAAGCGGCTCTCGGGCAAGGGGCACCTCTCAGACGAGGTGATGGCGGTGCACGAGACCCTGGCGCACAGCAACATCCGGCGCAGCGAGCAGGTGGGCGCCATCCACGACCACATACTCGCCTGCACCCTCCCCACCATAATCTGCGGCGACTTCAACGACACCCCGATGTCCTACACCTACCACAAGCTGGCATCGAAGCACAAGGACAGCTTTGTGGACGGAGGCGGCGGCTTCGGCGCCACATTCTCTGTGCTGTGGCCCCTGCTGCGCATAGATTATGTGCTGGTGCCGGAGAATGTCTCCTGCGACCGCACCCGCACCGTGCGGGTCCCCTATTCCGACCACTACCCCGTAAGCACACTGATTTATTTCTAACAATATGAACGAAGATCTCAAATACGAAGTCGACGCGGCCGCCAAGGCCCTTGCAGACGGTCAGATAATGCTCTACCCCACCGACACCGTGTGGGGACTGGGCTGCGACGCCACTGACAGCGACGCCGTGGAGCGCATATTCGCCCTCAAGCAGCGCAGCGACAGCAAGTCGCTCATAATTCTGGTGAGCGATGCCGATATGCTGTGCAAATATGTGCGCGCCATCCCCCCGATGGCCATTGACCTGCTGGAAATCAACGACCGCCCTATGACCATCATCTACCCGGAAGGGGTCGGCCTCAGCGAGAAGGTCATTGCAGAAGACGGCAGCGTGGCCATCCGCATCCCCAAGAACGAATTCTGCTGCGAGATGATCAAGGCGTTCGGCCGCCCCATTGTCTCCACCAGCGCCAACATCTCGGGAGAGGAGACTCCCGGCTGCTTTGCCGACATCAACGCCGCAATCCTGGACGGCGTGGACCACATCGTGGAGCCCTCGCTTGAAGAGAGCAGCACCGGCCGCTCTTCCCAGATAATCAAGCTGGGGATGAACGGGGAAGTCAAGGTGATCCGCGAATAAATTTTGGGAGATATAAAAATTCTTTTACCTTTGCACTCCACTTGGCGGGATAGCTCAGCTGGTTAGAGCGCATGATTCATAATCATGAGGTCCCCAGTTCAATCCTGGGTCCCGCTACTGTACTTAAAGCCATCTGACATCGGTCCGGTGGCTTTTTCAGTATATTTGCACCATGCCTAGTTACCTTCAAGTAGAGAACATCTCCAAATCGTACGGGCCCAAGGTCCTGTTCAAGAACATATCGTTCAACATCAACGAGGGGGACAAAATCGCCCTCATCGCCCCCAACGGCACCGGCAAAAGCTCGCTGCTGAGCATTCTGGCGGGCAAGGACTCCAGCGACCGGGGCGGCGAAATCAAGTTCCTGAAGAACATAGTGATAGCCTTTCTGCAGCAGGAGACCCGCCTGGACCCCGCCAAGAGCATACTGCAGGAGGTCGTGAGCCGCGTGGATCCCACCAAGACCCACCGCGACATCTGGGACATCGAGCAGGAGGCGCGCCAGATTCTCTCTTCGCTGGGGCTCAACGACCACGACCGGCTCACCGCGGGCCTCTCGGGCGGCGAGGCCAAGCGGGTGGACATCGCCGGGGTGCTGGTGACCGGGGCCGACTTCGTGATTCTGGACGAGCCCACCAACCATCTGGACCTGGAGGCCATCGAATATCTTGAGGACTACCTCTCCAAGAGCCGCCGCACCCTGTTTATGGTGACCCACGACCGCTACTTCCTGGACCGCGTGTGCAACACGATTCTGGAGCTGGACGGCGGCAACCTCTACACCTACCGGGGCAACTATCAGTATTATCTGGAGAAGCGGCAGGAGCGGCTGGCGGTGGCCAGCGCCCTCAACGACAAATACCGCAACATCTACCGCCGGGAGCTGGAGTGGATGCGCAGCACCCCCTGCGCCCGCACCGGCAAGGCCCGCTACCGCGAGAACGCATTCTACGACCTGCAGAGCAAGGCGGCCCCCATCAGGGAGAGCAAGCAGCTCTCCATCAACCTGGGCAGCTCGCGGCTGGGGCGCAAGATTGTCAACTGCCGCGGCGTGGGCTTCAGCTTTGGCGACAAATGCATCCTCCGGGACTTCACATACAACTTTGCCCCGGGAGAGAAAATCGGCATTGTGGGCAGCAACGGCATCGGCAAAAGCACCTTCCTGAACATAATCACCGGCGCGCTGCAGCCCGACTGCGGCACCGTGGACCGCGGAGAGACGGTCCGCTTTGGCTATTACCGGCAGGAGGGGATGCACTTCAAGGAGGAGCAGACGGTGCTGGAGGCGGTGCGCGAGATTGCCGAGACGGCCCGCGACGCCGGGGGCAACCCCATTGCGGTGACCACCTTCCTGCAGCAGTTCCTCTTCCCCGTGTCGATGTTCAACACCCGCATAGACCGCCTCTCGGGCGGGGAAAAGCGGCGGCTCTACCTGCTCACGGTGCTGATGCAGCGCCCCAACGTGCTGATTCTGGACGAGCCGGCCAACGACCTGGACATCCTCACGCTGAATGTGCTTGAGGAGTATCTCAAGAGCTACGACGGCAGCGTGATAATGGTCTCCCACGACCGCTTCTTTATGGACAAGATTGTGGACCATCTGTTTGTGTTCACCGGCGACGGGAATGTGAAGGATTTTGTGGGGAGCTACAGCGAATACCGCGAATACATCCAGGAGCTGCGCAAGAAAGAGGCCCGCGCCGCCCGGGCGGAGAAGCCCGCCGCCGCGCCCCGCACCAGAAGCGCCGCCCCGGAAAAGAAGAAGCTCTCGTTCAAGGAGCAGCGCGAGCTGGAGCAGCTGGAGAAGGACCTGGCGGAATTGGAGAGCCGCAAGGCCGCCCTGGAGCAGGAGCTCTGCTCCGGCACCCTTGACATCGCCGCCCTGAACAGCAAATCCAAAGAAATAGAACAGGTCATAGCCGACATCGACATTAAGGAGATGCGCTGGATAGAACTATCCGAATAACACGTTATGCTTAAAAGAATCTGCATATTGCTTATGGCGGCCCTCACATCCCTGGGCTGCCGCGCCCAAAATGATTTTCTCTCTTCGGTGCGCTACGACAAGGCCGGCGAAGAGACCTTCTGCAAGGTGGCCGGGGCCCTGGAGGCGCACCGCGACCTGCCCCGGGCCGAACTTCTGCTGCTCGCCGCAGAGCAGTTCCTGGGCACCGAGTATGTGGCCGGCACCCTGGAGCAGGAGCCGGAGCGGCTCACGATAGACCTTTGCCGCACCGACTGCATCCTGTTTGTGGAGATGTGCCTGGCGATGGTGCAGACCGTGCAGGGCGACAGCGTCACCTTCGAGAACTTCTGCCGCGACACGCAGAATCTGCGCTACCGCGGCGGAGTCGTGGCGGGCTACCCCTCCCGCAACCACTACACCTCGGGCTGGATTGCGCAGGGAGAGCAGGCGGGCGTATTCACGGAAGTGTCGCGGCAGCTGGGGGGCGTGCCCCTCAGGCAGGAATTCAACTTTATGAGCACACACCCCGCCTCCTACCCCCAGCTCTCAGACGACCCGGCCGCCGTGGAAGAGATCCGGGAGGTAGAGCGGCAGCTGTCGCAGCTCAAGTATTGGTATCTGCCGCAGAGCGACATCACCGCTCTCTGCGAGGGGGTCCGGGAGGGGGACATCATCTGCTTTGTGACCCCGGTCGCGGGGCTTGACATCGGCCACGTGGCCATCGCCGCGCGCAGCGGCGATCAGATGCACTTCATCCACGCCTCCACCAAGGCGGGCAAGGTGGTGCTGGATTCGCAGAGCATAGCCGACTATGTCCTCACCCATAAATCGGCCCGCGGCATAAGGGTTCTGCGCCTGAATTAGAGCATTTTGGCTTTTCCTGTCAAATGGTTATATTTGTAATCTATGCACAGGATTTTTCTTCCGATTTATCGGTTTTTCCGCAGCCACAAGGGGTTGCTTTACACCCTGCTGGTGGCCTCCAGCCTCTTTTTCGCCTATTTCGGGCTGCAGGTAAAATATGAGGAGGACATCTCGCGCCTGCTGCCCTCGAGCAGCGTGGAGAGCGAGCTGGCCTTCAGCTCCATCAGCCTCAAAGACAAAATCTTCATCCAGGTGACGGGCGCCGGGGCGCCTCTGCCGGTGGAGCGGCTCGCCGCCGAGACCGACTCCTTCCTCTGCACCCTGCAGAGCCGGGACCCCGAGGGCAAATACATAGACAACATCCTCTACCGGATAGAGCCTGAAACGGCCCTCACCGCCCTGGACTTTGTGCTGGAGCACATCCCCTCCTTCATTGACACATCGGCCTACGCCGCCTTTGCCGCGGCCGTGACCCCCGAGGCCATCTCGGCACAGATAAAGGAGGACGCCGCGCTGGTGATGGCCGATGAGACTGGCGACATCACCCAGGCCGTGGGCAACGACCCGCTGAATCTGCGCGAAATAGTGCTGGGCGACCTGCTTTCCGACGTCTCGGGCGGCTACAACATAATCGACGGCCACTTCTTCTGCCCAGACAGCACGGTGACAATCTCCTATCTGGCCCCCGCATTCCGTTCGCTGGACAGCCACGCCGCGCGCGCCTTCTGCCGCCTTCTGGAGAATACCGCGGCCGAGTATGAGGCGGCGCACCCCGATGTCCGCATCCTCTTCCACGGCGACCCGGTGGGCAGCGTGGCCAACGCCGGCCGCATCCGCAGCGACCTGGCCCTCACCGTGGGCATCTCGCTGGCGCTGATTCTGATTCTGCTGGGCTTCTGCTTCAAGAGCAAGTCGTTTGTGCTCAAGCTGCTGGGCCCCATCATATACGGCTCCCTGTTTGCCCTGACCTGCATCTGGTTCATCAAGGGCGGGATGTCGCTGCTGGCGCTGGGATTCGGCGCAATAGTGCTGGGAGTGGCCATCAGCTACTGCCTGCACCTGCTCATCCATCTGTTTTATGTCAAGGATGTGGAGCAGATGCTGCTGGACGAGTCCACCCCGGTGTTCCTGGGGGCCCTGACCACCATCGGCGCCTTTGCCAGCCTGCTCTTTACAGAGAGCGCCCTGCTGCGCGACTTCGGGCTGTTCGCCTCCCTTGCGCTGGCGGGCAGCACCCTGTTTGCGCTGATATTCCTGCCGCATATGCTCCCCAGAAAGGAGACCGACTCCGACACCCCCACATTCAGGGCCATCGAGCGGATAAACAGCTACCCCTACGACCGCAACAAGTGGGTTCTGGCAACTCTCACGGCGGTAATTGCCATAGGCGTCATCTTCTCCCCCAAAGTCAAGTTCGACAGCGACCTGCGCAACCTCGACTATAACGGCGCCGGAGAGATTGAGAGCGAGGCGCTGTTCAACAGCAAGAACAACGACGGCTTCATACACCAGTATTTCGCCACCGTCTCCACCGACCTGGACGAGGCGCTGGAGGCCAACCTCTCGCTGGGCGACACCCTGGAAAGGCTGCAGGCGGCGGGCAAGGTGCACGCCTACACCGATGTGGTCTCCAAAGTGTTCGTCACCGAGAAGACCCAGAAAGAGCGCATCGCCGCCTGGAACGCCTTCTGGACCCCCTCCCGCAAGCAGGATGTGCTGGATGCCCTCTATGCCGAGGCGGGCCGCGCGGGGCTCTGGCCCGATATGTTCCAGGGCTTCGAGAGCATTCTGGAGGCCAGCTATCAGAGCGAACCGGTGTTCGGGGCGGGAGTCGTTCCGCAGAACCTGCTGGGCAACTTCATAGAGTGCAACGCCGACGGCCAGTATATGGTGTTCACCGACGTGGCGATGATGCAGCAGGACAAGGACCCGGTGACCGCCGCCCTGGTGGCGAACCCCAGGACATTTGTGCTGGACCCCTTCTACTACTGCAAGGATATGGTGGAGATTATCCACGACGACTTCAACATCGCCCTCTGGATTTCGTCGCTGTTCGTGCTGCTGATACTGCTGGTGTCCTACCGCAACATTATCACCGCCCTCATATCCTTCTTCCCGATGGCAATCAGCTGGTATGTGGTGCAGGGCTATATGGCCATAATCGGACTTGAATTCAACCTGATAAACATCGTCATCTCCACATTCATATTCGGCGTGGGGGTGGACTACAGCATATTCATCACGGAGGGGCTGCTGAGCCAGACGCGCAGCGGGGCCAGCAACAAGCTCGGCTACCACAAGTCGGCCATATTCTTCTCTGCGGTGATTCTGATGATAGTGATGATTTCCCTGCTGTTTGCAAAACACCCCGCCATCCGCTCCATAGGGCTCAGCTCCCTCATCGGAATGGCTTCCACCATATTGATTTCCTACTGCCTGCAGCCTTTCGCGTTCCGCCTGATGCTCCGGATTCCTGCATACAAAAGGAGCATAATGAACAAGAAACCTTATGTCACAAAGGATTGACAGCGTGCTGTTTGCCGGGATGCTCCGCAGCGGGGCCTCCTCCCTGGCAAAGGAAAAGACCACTATAAACGAGCTGAATGTGTTCCCGATTCCCGACGGGGACACGGGCGACAATATGTATATGACCCTCAAGGCGGGATGCGACACCGCCGGCGGTGTCACGGGCAGCCTCAGCGAGATTGCCTCCGCCGCCGCGGAGGGGATGCTGCTCGGGGCCCGGGGCAACTCGGGAGTGATTCTCTCCCGCATCTTCGCCGGACTGGCCAAGGGGCTCAAGGATGTGCAGGAGGCCGACACCGCCGCCTTCGCCGCCTCAATGGCCTCGGCAGTGAAGGAGGCCTACAGCGCCATCCCGACCCCGGTGGAGGGGACCATAATCACCGTGCTGCGCGAAGGGGCCGAGGGGGCCGAAGCCGACAGCTCGCTGGAGCACTACTTCGAGACCCTGCTCTCCGCAATGAACACCTCGCTGGAGCACACCCCCGACAAACTGGCGGTGCTGCGCGAAACGGGGGTCGTGGACAGCGGCGGAGCCGGCCTGGTGTGCATCTTCCGCGGTATGGACAGCGCCCTCAGGGGAGATGCGCCCGCCGCGGAGGAGATTTCCGAAGCCCCCGCGGCCGCACATCTGGACCTGGGCAAGTTCACGGAAGACAGCACCCTGGAGTTCGGCTACTGCACGGAGCTGCTGCTGCGCCTGACCCGCGCCAAATGCGACATCGAGCACTTTGACCTGCAGGCGCTCATCTCATTTCTGGAGAGCCGCGGCAATTCCGTGGTCGCCTTTCGGGAGGGGAGCATCGTAAAAATCCACGTGCACACCTTCCGTCCCGGGGAGATTCTGGACCACTGCCAGCAGTGGGGAGAATTCCTCACCGTCAAAATAGAGAATATGACCCTGCAGCACCACCAGGAGAGCAACGCCGGCAACGCGTCGCTGCGACGCCCCAGGCAGAAATTCGGCATAGTGACGGTGGTGGCGGGCAGCGGTCTGGAAGATGTGTTCCGGCAAATCGGCTGCGACGCCATAATCTGCGGCGGCCAGACAATGAACCCCTCCACCGAGCAGTTTCTGGAGGCGTTTGAAAGCATCAACGCCGACACTATCCTGGTGTTCCCCAACAACTCCAACATAATAATGGCGGCGGAGCAGGCGGCCGGCCTCTACAAGAAGGCCGACGTGCGCATAATCCGCAGCACCAGCATCGGAGAGGGCTACTACGGCATCGCCTCGGTGGACCGCGACAGCAGCGACACCGACGCGGTGGTGGAGGCGGTGTATGCCGCAATGGACTCGGTGACCTGCGCCACGGTGGCCCGCGCCATCCGCGATGCGGAAGGGGTTGACGGGCTGGCCGTCGCCAAGGGGGACTATGTGGGCTATGTCGGCAAAAACATCCTCTGCGACGCCCCCGGCCGCACCGAGGCCTGCACCGCGCTCTGCAGCAAGCTGGGGGCCGGCGAAAGGGACGTGCTGCTGATATTCTACGGCAAGGATGTCCCCGAAGCCGAGGCCGCCGCCCTGCAGGCAACCCTGCAGCAGAGCTACCCGATGCTTGAGATAATGTTGAACCACGGCAACCAGCCGGTTTATGATTATATTTTTGTCTTATGCTAACATTTTTCAGCGACACAGACTGCGACATCACCCCCAGGGAGTGCGCGCAATACGGCATCAAACTCATCAGTATGCCCTACACTGTGGAGGACAAAGTAATCCGCCCCTATGTGGACTTCGAGACCTTTGACTCCCACGCCTTCTACCAGATGCTGCGCGGCGGGGTGATCCCCACCACCAGCGCGATGAGCGAAGAGTTCTACACCCGCACCTTCGAGCCCGAGTTCCAGGCGGGCAACGACATTCTCTATGTCCACTTCTCCTCCGGCACCTCCAACACCTTCGCCATTATGGATATGGCGGTCAAGAAGCTGCTGGAGAAGTACCCGGGGCGCAAGTTCCACTCGGTGGACACCCTCGGCATCTCCGCCCTCAGCTACAACATAGTGCTGGAGGTGGCCGACCTGCTCAAGGCGGGCCGCACCGCAGAGGAGATTGTGGAGTGGGCGGCGCGCGAAGTGCCCCGGTTCCCGATGTTCTTCTTTGCCGACGACCTCAAGTTCTTCCGCCGCAGCGGCCGCGTCAGCGGGCTCGCCGCCACAATGGGGGGCTTCATCGGGGTGCGTCCCATAATCCATCTCGACGATGCGGGCAAAATGGTGACTCTGGGCAAGGAGACGGGCCGCGCCAAGGCCATCGCCCGCCTGATAAAGTATGCCGAAGAGCTTGGCGACGACATCAAGGGCCACCGGGTGGTCATCGGCCACTCCGACTGCCCCGAAATCGCGGCCGAGGCGGAGCGTCAGCTCAAGGCCGCCTTCGGAGAGGACCTCAACGTGGTCACCACGGTGGTGAACCCCACCATCGGCAGCCACTGCGGCCCCAACGGCCTGGGCATCTGCTTCCACGCAAAACACAGATAAATTATGGTCACGATAGAAAAAGTTGTCACAAAGGGGCAGCAGAAGCAGTTCCTGGACTTTCCGCTGAAGCTCTACAAGGGCAACAGCTGCTACACTCCGGCGCTCTATCTCGACGAGAAGAAGATGTTCTCGCGCAACTTCGTGTATAATGACACCTGCGACCACATCTATTTCAACGCCTACCGCGACGGGGTGATGGCGGGCCGCATCTCCGGCATAATCCAGCGCGCCGCCAACGAGAAGTACGGCCAGAAGCGGGCCCGTTTCACCCGCTTCGACTGCATAGACGACCGCGAGGTGAGCCGCGCCCTCTTTGCGGCGGTGGAAGACTGGGCCCGCGGCCTCGGAATGACCGAGGCGATGGGGCCGCTGGGCTTCTCCGACCTGGAGCGCGAAGGGCTGCTGGTGGACGGGTTCGAATACCCCGCCACGTTTGAGGAGAGCTACAACTTCCCCTACTACGGCGGCCTGGTGGAGGATGCCGGATATGTAAAGGAGGTGGACTGGACCGGGAGCCGCCTGCGCATCCCCAAGGACTACAACGGGGAGCTGGAGCAGATGGCCGACTATGTGATGCGCCGCTACAAGCTGCACATCGGCACGGCCAAGAACACCGGCGACTTCATAAAGCGCTATGGCGACGGCATTTTTGCCCTGATTGACAAGTCATACGACCTGATTTACGGCTCCGTCCCCTTCACCGAAGGGATGAAGAAGCTGATGCTGGACAACTTCCGTATGGTGCTGGACATCAAGTATGTGGCGGTAATTCTGGACGAAAACGACAATATGATAGGCTTTGGCATCGCCTTCCCCGGCATCGGAAGCGCGGTGCGCCGCAGCGGCGGGCATCTGACCCCGGCCGCAATCGCCAAGGTGCTGCACGCCATTAAGCACCCCTCCGTGATAGACCTCTGCCTGATAGGGGTGGACCCCGAATGGCTCAACCGGGGGGTGAGCGTCATAGTCTCCGCCGGCCTCATAGGGATGCTGGGCTCCAAAGGGGTGCAGTATGCCGAGACCAATTTGAACCTTGAAGACAACTACGCGATTCAAAACCAGTGGAAGCGCTTTGACGCCCAGACCATCAAGCGCCACCGCTGCTATGTAAAGAGCCTCTAGCACTATGGTAAAGATCATTGTCGACTGCTTTGGCGGCGACCGCAGCCCCGAAGCGAATGTGGCGGGAGCCCTGGCGGCCCAGAAGAAATACGGCGACCTGCATCTGATCCTCTCCGGCGACCGGGCCGCGATAGAGAAGTGCCTTGAGGGGTGCGACTGCGACGCCTCACGCCTGGAAATCCTGCACGCGCCGGAGGTCATCGGCTGCGACGAGCGCCCCATCGATGCGGTGCGCCTCAAGCGGGAGAGCTCTATGGTCAAGGGGATCAAGATGCTGCGCGACGACGACAGCGCCGGCGCGCTGGTCTCCACCGGCAGCACCGGAGCCCTGGTGGCGGCGGCCCTGACCCGCATCGGCCGCATCCGCGGAGTCATCCGCCCCGCCTTCTGCCCCATCCTCCCCACAATGGACGGCGGCATCGTGGGCATCTGCGACAGCGGCGCCAATGTGGAGGCCACCCCTGAAATGCTGCGTCAGTTTGCAATAATGGCCAGCCTCTATATGGAGCAGGTCTACGGCATCCCCGACCCCCGCATCGCCCTGCTCAACGTGGGCACCGAGGCGGAGAAGGGGGACGAACTGCACCAGACGGCATACAAATTGCTCTCGCAGACCCCCGAGCTCAACTTCGTGGGGAATATGGAGAGCCGCGACCTTCTCAGCGGCCGCTACGACGTGGTGGTCTCCGACGGCTTCTCCGGCAACGTGCTGGTCAAGACCACCGAGGGCACCGCGCTGGAGCTGCTCAAGAAGCTCAAGAAGGACATCTACTCCCATACACTCTACAAGCTCGGGGCGCTGCTGATGCGCAAGATGTTTGCCGGGGAAAAGGAGTTCATGAACTATCAGAACTACGGCGGCAGCGTGCTGCTGGGCACCTCCAAGACCATCGTCAAGGGGCACGGCTCAAGCAAGGCCACCGCGGTGGAAAAGTGCCTGGAGCAGGCCTACCGGATGCAGCAGTGCTCCCTGGCAGAGAAAACCGAAGCGCTGATAACCAAATACGAACACTACGAATATTGATTTTGATATGTTTGAAGAAGTAAAGACAATACTCGCGCGCCAGCTGCGCGTCTCCCCCGACAAAGTGACGCTGGACGCCCACATCAAGCGGGACCTCCACGCCGATTCCCTGGACATACTGCAGCTGCTGATGCGCCTTGAAGACGACTACGGCCTTACAATTCCCGACGAGGCCCTGGCAAAGTTCGAAACCGTGCGGGATGTAGTCGAATATATTGATTCAATAAAGAAATGAAAAAGGCAGCCCTCTTGTTTGCGGTGATGTTGCTCTCCCTGCAAGCCTTTGCGCAGAGCTACGACACCGACTTTTCCTGCACCCGCCGGCTCAAGATTTCCGGCAAGACCACAGAAATGTCCGGCCACCTGACATACGACGGCAAGGAGCGTCTGGATATGGACTACAGCGACCCCGAAGGGGACTGGTTCCGCATCGACGGCACCTCCGTGGATATGAATCTGCTGGGCAAGAAGGCCAAGCTGCAGGCCGACAAGGTCCCTATGGTGGCGCTGCAGCGCTCCACCCTGCTCAACTGCCTCAAGGGCGACTGGGAGCAGGCGGCCAAGGACAACAACGCCACCAGCTCGGTGAGCGAGAAGAGCGGCTTCCGCACGGTGAAGCTCACCGCCGGCGGCGCGGTGCCCCGCGGAGGCTACCGCTCCATCACAATCCAATACCGCCTCAAGGACAGCCGCATCACCCGTCTGATTCTGGAAGAGCTGGCTGGGGTGGAATACACCTACGAAATCAAGTAGCCTACCAGATGCCCATCTCGTAATAGACCGTGGCGACATCGACCCCGGTGAACACCACCGTGGGATATTTGATGACGCCCACGGCCGGAGTGGCTGCCGCCACAAACCCGAGGCCCCCCTTCACATTGGAGGGGTACACCACCGCCTCTATGAATTCGGCGATGATCGAGTGGCTTTCGGTGGAGATGTTGCTCAGATAGACATATTCCTCGTATGTGGTGGTGTACACCTTCGCGTGGCGCTCCAGGCGGAAGGCGTCCCCCTCGTCGAATGTCTCGGTGAACTCCTCGAACGTATAGCCGAGGCTCTCGTCGGCCACCCTGAAGGTGTATGTGCCCCCTTTGAAGGTGCTGCTGGTAAACTGGTTGTATGCATTGCCCTCAATGCCCACTTCTCCCATCACGGAGAGGCTGGAGGGGTGCAGCAGCGGCTCTTTTGAGCTGTCGAAGAAATGGGTCACCGACACCGAATCCACATCCCGGCCGTCGGGGGTCACACGATAGAGGACATCCTCCATCTTCAGCAGATAGTAGTGCACCTCGCCGTCGGGCTTGTCCTGCATTGTGATTTCGTAGTAATGGTTGGTGTATGCGTATCCGTCGCTGTACTCCACCAGGCTCAGCGAGTCCAGAGTGCATTTTGTGCAGTTGCTCTCGGGCACTGTCAGCGTGGCGGAAGCCTTGCAGGAGTTCTTTGCGGCGGTGATCGTCACCTTGTCGCCGGGCGCGAGCTTATAATCGAAACTGAAGCCGGAGTGCCTCTGCACGGGGTCGCCCCACACGTCCACATCCTCGGTGACTATGTCCAGCAGCTCCGTCTCGGGGCCGCCGTTCACAGAGCAGGTCACCTTGGCTCCATATTCCTCTTCGCAGACGCTGCCGCGGCTGCTGAAAATTCTCACCTCGTGGGTCGGCTCGTCCTGCAGCAGCTGCGCCGCAAGCACCAGCATCTCCTCGTTTTCGGTGATGTCTATCTCTTCCACGAGCCCCTTGCAGGCGCTGCAGAGCGTCAGGGCCGCCATAATTATCGCGATTTTTTTCATTTTCTTCATTTAGAATATGCGTGTATAGCTGAATGAGGGGAGTATCGGCAGCACCGTGATCTTCTTGATTCTCACATAAGAATGGGGGTCGGAATAGTCTTCTCCGGCATATTCGGTGGTTCTCTCGGTGTAGACGAAGTCGGGGTTCATATAGTTGTACACATTGTACACCCCGAGGTTCCAGATGCGCTCTCCGCGACGCTTCTGCTTGCGAAAGTTGACGCCGACGCTCAGATTGTGGCTGGCGGGCAGGCGGTAGTTGCCGCGGTTGGGGGTGTATTCGGCATCCTCGGCGTTGCCGTCGATGTCCAGCACCTTGAAATCCCTGGTGCTGAAGGTGGTGACGCCGCCGGAGAGGAACTGCCAGTTGGCCGATACCGAGATTCTGTCGGAGAATTTGTGGTTGGCCACGAGGCTGATGTTGTGGCGGCGGTCATATTTGTAGGGATACCACTCTCCGCCGCTGATGCTGCCGTCGGGGAAGCGGCGTTCGCTCTTGGCCAGCGTGTAGCTGAGCCAGCCGGTGGTGTTCCCGGTCTTCTTCTGCACGAAGAATTCGGCGCCGTAGGCCCGTCCCTTGCCGGTGGAGACCTTGTTTTCCCAGCCGGAGGTTGTCAGAATCACCGTGACGCCGTCGCGGTATTCCAGCACATTGTTCATCAGCTTGTAATACCCCTCGAGCGAGATTTCCCAGCCGTCTCCGGCATCCCAGTAGGTGCCCACGGAGACCTGGTCGGCGATTTCGGGCTTGATGTTCTTGGTGATGGGGACCCACAGGTCGGTGGGCAGGCTGATGTCGCTGGAGGCCAGCAGGTGCACATACTGCGCCATCCTGGAGTAGGAGGCCTTGACGCTGACCCCGCCGCCCACATCCAGACGCCCGGAGAAGCGCGGCTGCAGCGAGATGTAGGGCTTGCCCTGGGTGTAGAACAGGCTCGCGTGCAGGCCGGGGTTGAAGGAGAGCCGGTTGCCCAGCACAAAGTCGTCCTCGATGTAGAGCGACGCCTCGTGGCCCACGAGAGTCTTGCTGTCAAGGCTCTTGATCACGGTGTCCTTCTCGTAGAACCCCGGGATTTCCAGGTGCTGGCGGATGTCGGTGCGCTCGGGGGCGAATTCGTGGAAGACATACTCCGCGCCGAACTTAATCAAATGTTCGGGATCGGGGTTGTAGTCGAAGTCTATCTTGAAGTTGAGATCGTTGATGTTGGAGTCGTAGTTCATCCTGGTCTCCTGCGTCATGTCGTACTCGGAGCTCTGAGTCATCTCGCTGTAGGTCAGGTCGGTGTCCATCTCATAGTGGTTGTAGGCGATGGTGGTGTTGGCAAACAGGTTGCCGGCAAAGCTGTGGTTCCAGCGCAGCGCCGCCACCGTGTTGCCCCAGTCCAGGTTGGCCCGGGCCAGGGTCGACTTGGAAGTCCGCCATTCGTCCTCTCCCGTCACCTCCTCGGAATCCTGGCTCACCAGAAAGCGGTCGCGGCCGTGGTAGACGGTGGCGATGAGCCTGTCGCCCGATTTGAACTTGTGGGTTATCTTGCCGTTGAGGTCGCCGAAATAGTAGTTGGCCGGGATATCCTTCATCTTGAGCAGCGGGGTGAAGAGGAAGGTGTGCAGCACGCGGCCGCTCAGCGAGAAGGAGGTCTTGTCCTTCACGATGGGCCCCTCCAGATGCAGGCGGTCGGTGAGGGTTCCCACACTCACCAGGCCGTGGAACTCCTTGCTGTTGCCGTCATTGGTGCGCACGTCAATCACGGAGGAGAGGCGTCCGCCGTAGCGGGCGGGGAAGGAGCCCTTGAACATCGTCACCTTCTTGATCGCCTCCGGGGTGAACACGGAGAATATGCCCAGCATATGGTTCACGCCGTAAAGGGGGATGTCGTCCAGCAGAATCAGGTTCTCGTCGGCACCGCCGCCGCGCACGTAGATTCCAGCCATTCCGCTCATTCCGCCCTGCACGCCGGGCATATACTGCAGCGCCTTGATCACGTCGGTCTCGCCAAAGAGGGCCGGCATCGAGGCCAGCTGCTGCGAGGGGATCTCCAGCGCCCCGGTGTTGGTGGACTGGATGCCCGCCTCCTTGCGGCCGGTGACGACGGCCTCCTTCAGCAGCGTCCCCGGCTCCAGGGAGATGTTGATCACGGTATCACGCGTCAAATCCACCGTCTCGGTGCGGGAGGTGTAGCCGATGTAGGTCCATTCGAGGGTGTGCCTTCCGACGGGCAGCGCCAGGTTGTAGAATCCGTAGTTGTTGGTGACGGCTCCGGTTATGGTTCCGTTCTGGGAGGTGATTTCACACACGACCCCCGCCCCGATGAGCATCTCGCCCGTCTTGGCGTCGGAAATGTAGCCGCTCACCACCACTTTGCGCTGCGCCATTGCAGAGAATGTGCAGACACAGAGTGTCAGCATTATCAGACAAAATTTCTTCATAGTCATTAGTTATTCTTCATTTCGTTCCAGACGCAGTCTGGCGATTTCCAAATCTTCAGGAGTGGTGATTTTGGTGTTGTGGCGCAGCCCCTCCACCAGATTTATGCGGTAGCCCGCCGCCTCCACCACGGAGGCGTCGTCGGTAAAGGAGGGATTGTAGGGCTGGCGGTAGGCCGCCTTGAGGACCTCGCTGCGGAACACCTGCGGGGTCTGCACCAGCCGGATGTCGTCCCGGCGGAGCACATAGCTCTCGGGGCCGCTCACCTCGCGCACCGTCTCAACCGGCGCCACCGCCGGCACGGCGTTGCCCAGCGTCTCCCCGTCTTCGAACATCCGCTCCAGGAATTCGGCGCTCACAAAGGGGCGCACCCCGTCGTGCACCGCCACAACGCTGTCGTCGGGCAGATACTTGAGGGCGTTCTGCACAGAGTGGAAGCGGGTTATGCCGCCCGACGGGATGGCATACCGCTCCAGAAAGCCGGTCCGCGCGCAATAGTCCTTCCAATATTCCTTCTTCTCCTGATTTATCACCACAATTATCCCCACGGGAAAAGAGAGCGAGAGAAAGCGCTCTATGGTGTGCCGCAGAATCGGCTTGCCGCCGAGCTGCAGAAACTGCTTGGGGACATCCGCCCCCATCCGGCTGCCGCTGCCCCCCGCCACTATTATCGCATATTTCTTTCTGACCCCCATATCGGATGCAAGTTGTCTCGCGCTTCGCGCATTAATTTATAAACTGTCGCGCAAATGTAACCATATTTCCCGCAAAATGACTAAATTTGTGCCTCTAACACAACTCATCTGATATGGATTCAATCAAGAAAATAGAAAGAGCTCTGATATCCGTCTTCTACAAGGACGGCATTGACCAGATCGCCGCAGCGCTCACAAGCCGCGGCGCAAAACTCCTCTCCACAGGCGGCACCTACGACTACCTCACCGGCAAGGGTTTCGAGGTAGAGAAGGTAGAAGACCTCACCGGCTACCCCTCGATTCTGGGCGGCCGCGTAAAGACCCTCCACCCCAAGGTGTTCGGCGGCATCCTCGCCCGCCGCGACAATGAAGTCGACGCCGGTCAGATGCAGCAGTACGAGATTCCCCCCATCGACCTGGTGGTGGTGGACCTCTACCCCTTCGACGAATATGTGGCCAAAGGCGCCTCCCATCAGGAGATAATCGAGAAAATCGACATCGGAGGCATCTCGCTCATCCGCGCCGCTGCAAAAAATTACAAGGATGTGGTCATCGTCCCCTGCCAGAGGCTCTACGGCAAGTTGCTCGAGTGCCTCGAGAGCCACGACGGCGGCACCACGGAGGCCGAACGCCTCGGCTTTGCCAAGTGGGCGTTTGCCGTGAGCAGCAATTATGACACCTCCATCTTCGGCTACCTCAACGGCGACGGCGAGGTGCCCGCGTTCGCATTCAATTCCCTGGACGCCACTCCGCTGCGCTACGGCGAGAACCCCCACCAGGTTGCCGCCTTCTTCGGCAAGGACGGGTCGCTGCCCCGCCAGCTGCACGGCAAGGAGATTTCATACAACAATATGCTTGACATAGAGGCCGCAATAGAGCTGATAGACGACTTCAACGGCACCGCGCTGGCCATAATCAAGCACAACAACGCCTGCGGCTGCGCAGTGCGCCCCACAATCCTGCAGGCGTGGAAAGACGCCCTCGCAGGCGACCCCGTGTCGGCATTCGGCGGCATCATCGCCACCAACGCCCCCGTGGACAAGGAGGTTGCAGAGGAGATGAACAAAATCTTCTTCGAGGTCATCATCGCCCCCAGCTACAGCAGCGAGGCGCTGGAGATTCTCAAGAGCAAGAAGAACCGCATAATACTGGAACGCGGCAGCGTCCGCCCTTCCGACGTCAAGTTCCGCTCGATGCTGGGCGGCGCCCTCGTGCAGAGGCGCGACACAGTGGCCGAGACCGCCGCTGACCTCACCTCAGTGACAGAAGCCAAGCCCACCGAGGCTCAGGTCCGCGACCTGCTCTTTGCCAACCGCGTGGTCAAGCACTCCAAGAGCAACGCCATCGTGCTGGCCAAGGACGGTATGCTGCTGGCCAGCGGCATCGGCCAGACCAGCCGCGTGGACGCCCTCAAGCAGGCCATCGCCAAGGCCCACACCTTCGGTTTTGACCTCACCGGCGCAGTGATGGCCTCCGACGCCTTCTTCCCCTTCCCCGACTGCGTGGAAATCGCGTTCGAGGCGGGCATCACCTCTGTAATCCACCCCGGCGGCAGCATCCGCGACGGCGAGAGCGTCGATTTCTGCAACGCCCACGGCATGGCTATGGTCACCACCGGCAAGAGACACTTCAAACATTAGCAAACAGTAAAAATCAGATAATATGCCTTTTTCTTTCCTGACACAAGAGTTGGCCATCGACCTCGGCACCGCCAACACCGTCATTTTCATGAATGACAAGAAGGTGATTGACGAGCCTTCCATCGTCGCCATCGATGCCTACACGGACAAGCCTATGGCCGTGGGCACCAGGGCCAAGCTTATGCACGAGCGCACCAACCCCGGCATCAAGACCATCCGCCCCCTCAAGGACGGCGTTATCGCCGACTTTGACGCCGCAGAAATCATGATCCGCGAGCTCATCAAGATGATAAACTACAAGAAGTCGTTCCTGACCCCCAACCTCAAGATGGTGGTGGGCATCCCCCAGGGCTCCACTGAGGTGGAGAAAAGGGCGGTGCGCGACTCGTGCGAGCACGCCGGCGGACGCGACATCTATATGGTGTACGAGCCTATGGCGGCCGCGCTGGGCATCGGCCTTGACGTGACCGAACCCAGCGGCAATATGATCGTGGACATCGGAGGCGGCACCACCGAGATCGCCATCATCTCCCTGGGCGGCATCGTGGCTGCGCAGAGCATCCGCGTGGCGGGCGACATCTTCACCTACGAGATCCAGCAGTATATGCGCCAGCAGCACAACATCCGCGTGGGCGAAATCACCGCGGAGGAGATCAAGATCAAGATAGGCGCGGCCGTCACCGACCTGGAGGAGGAGATTCCCCCGATGATAGTGAAGGGCCCCAACATTATGACCGCACACCCCATCGAGGCGGAAATCACCTCGCAGGAGGTGGCCCACTGCCTTGACAAGCAGCTGGCCCGCATCGAGGCAGGCATCCTGGAGGTGCTGGAGCAGACTCCCCCCGAGCTCTACTCCGACATCGTGGACAAGGGCATCTACCTGACGGGCGGCGGCGCCCTGCTCAAGGGCATCGACCAGCGCTTCGCCAAGAAGATAAACATCCCCTTCCACGTTTCCGAGGACCCTCTGCGCGCCGTTGCACGCGGCACCTGCGCAGCCCTCAAGAACATAGAGAAATATCCTTTCCTGATGAGGTAACCCCTGATGGACTACAACTCCCGTTCATACAACCTGCTCATCACTATCGGCGTATTCATCGCTCTGGAGGTCATCTCCATAGTAATGATCGTACAGAACAGTGTGCTGCAGCGCTACCTCATAATGAACGGGATCCGCTCCACCCAGGTCTTCTTCTGGGAGCGGAGCGAGGGCATCCGCGACTTCTTCAACCTGCGCGCCTACAACCAGGCGCTGCAGGAGGAGAACGTGATGCTGCGGGGCAAGCTCTCGCAGCTGCAGTATCTCGAGGAGCTGCGCGAGGCCCAGGACACCGTGCAGGGCCTCTACCGCTGGATTCCCGCCAGCATCATCAAGAACAACCCCAACAAGCAGCACAACTATCTCATCCTCAACCGCGGCGCCAAGGACGGCGTGGAGACTGAGATGGGAGTCGTGACCCACAATGCGATAGTCGGGGTCGTGGGGGCGGTGAGCGAGCATTACTGCTATGTGATCTCCTTCCTCAACAAGAATCAGACTGCCAGCGCGATGCTCTCCGGCACCACCGACTTCGGCCTGCTGAGCTGGGACGGCGTGGACGGCCGCAGCGCCACCCTCTCGCACGTCCCCCTCTCCTGCCCCGCCGCCATCGGCGACACCGTGCGCACCAGCGGCTACTCCACAATCTATCCTCCCGACATCCCCATCGGAGAAGTCACCGACATCTACGACGTGAGCGGAATGTACAAGGATATGAGCGTGAACCTGTTCCAGGACATACGCAGCCTCAAGTATGTCTATATAGTGCAGAGGCACCACAAGGGGGAGATAGACGCCCTCAGCAAAACAGCCAAGTAGACAGATGCCCACATATCTGAGACAGATAATATCTTATGCGGTGGTGATTCTGCTCCAGGTCATCGTGAACAACCACGTGAACCTGGGGCCGATGATTTACATCTGCCTCATTCCGCTGCTGGTGATTTACCTGCCCCTGGACCAGCGCCCCTATATATCGCTGATAATCGCCTTCGGGCTGGGGCTCATAATAGACATACTCTCCGACGGGGTGCTGGGGCTCAACGCCGGCGCCGCCACCCTCATCGCGCTGGTGTACAAGCCGCTGTTCTACCCGGTGTTCCAGAAAAACAACTACAGCAAGAAGTATATCCCCCCCATCGCGGAGAGCGACATCTGGCACCACACCCTCTATCTTGCCATTATCCTGGCAATCTACTTTCTGTTCTACATCGCATTCGACGGCCTTGCAAAGACCACCCTGCTCGCATCCCTCATCAGATATGTGGTGAACATCGCCGTGAACCTGGCGGCTGCCGTAGTGGTGGACGTGACCCTCTTCAACCGCAGCTAAGGGTATGAAGATCTATCTCAGCAGGCGCAACACCATATTGCTCGTGTTGTTTGTCGTTTTCCTGGCCATCGCAATCCGGCTCTTCTCAATCCAGGTGCTGGACAAGCAGTACCGCGAGACCGCAGACAACAACGCCCTCAAATATGTCACGATCTACCCCGCCCGGGGGCGGATTCTGGACCGCAACGGCAACACGATCGTGGAGAACAAGCTCACCTACGACATTATGGTGACCCCGCGCCGCGTGGAGCCGTTCGACACCCTCGCCATCTGCGAGGTGTTCGGCCTCACCCCCGAATATGTGCGGGAGAAGTTCAGCTACTACAAGGCCAACACCCGCAAGATCGGCTACGGCTCGATGCCCTTCCTCAAGCAGGTGAGCAGCGAGCAGTACAACGCCTTTGCAGAGAAGGCGTTCCTCTTCCCCGGCTTTGACGCGGTGGCCCGCACCGCCAGGGTCTATCCGATAAACGCCGGCGGCAACCTCATCGGCTATGTGTCGGAGGTCGACCGCGACTACATAGAGAAGCACCCCACCTACCGCAGCGGCGACTATGCGGGCAAGACCGGCATAGAGCGGGCCTACGAAGATCGCCTGGCGGGCGAGAAGGGGCACACGGTGTATTACCGCGACGCCAGCGGCCGCATCAAGGGGCACTACGACAACGGCTCGCTTGACAAGGAGGCCATCGCCGGCAGCGACATCAACACCACAATCGATGCCGAGCTGCAGGCCTACGGGGAGATTCTGATGAAGAACAAAGTGGGCAGCGTAGTGGCCATAGAGCCCTCCACCGGCGAGATTCTGACCCTGATTTCAAGCCCCGGCATCGACGTGAGCCAGCTGGCGGAAATCAACAAATACTACAAGGACATCAGCTCCAACCCCTACAACCCGATGTTCAACCGCACCGTGCAGTCGGCGCAGCCCCCGGGCTCGGTGTTCAAGCTGGTCAACGGCCTCATCGGCCTCCAGGAGGGGGTTCTGCGCAAGGAGACACTCTACCCCTGCAGCCACGGCTACACCTACGGCAACATCCACGTGGGCTGCCACGGCCACCAGTCCCCCATCAACCTGACGCAGTCCATCGCAATGTCCTGCAACGCCTACTACTGCTATGTGCTGCGCTCCATTCTGGACAACAAGAAATATGACAACATAGAGGAGTCGTTCGGCAAATGGCGGGAATATGTCACCAGCTTCGGCTTCGGGCACAAGCTGGGCAGCGACATCCCCTACGAGCTGGGGGGCAACGTCCCCACCGTGAACACCTACAACAAGCTGCACGGCAAGGGTCGCTGGAAGTCGCTCTCCATCATCTCCCTCTCCATCGGGCAGGGAGAGCTGGGCTGCACACCGCTGCATCTGGCCAACCTCTGCGCCACCATCGCCAACCGCGGCTGGTACTACACCCCCCATATGATCAAGGGCGACGAGACCCACCCGCTGGATTCGGCCTACACCGTGCGCAACTACACAATGGTGGACACCACCTACTTCCCCCTGATCGTGGAGGGGATGAATATGTCGGTCTACGGCCCGGGCGGCACCTCCCACATAGCGCAGGTGCCCGGGGTCAATATGTGCGGCAAGACCGGCACGGCCCAGAACCCCCACGGCGCCGACCACTCGGTGTTCATATGCTTTGCCCCGCGCGACAATCCCAAGATTGCCGTGGCGGCCTATATAGAGAACGGCGGCTTCGGCGCGACCTGGGCCGCCCCCATCGCCTCCCTCATAGTGGAGAAATACCTCAACGGCGAGATTGCAGAAGGGACGCGCAAAGACCTTGAGACGCGCGTCAAGAGCGGCTACCTGCTGGACAGGGTGCCTGTTAAAAAACGCAAGAGATAGCAGATGACCAGATCAAAAAACACATACCGCAATCTGGACTGGGTCCTCATAGGATGCTGGCTGGTGCTGGTGTTCTTCGGCTGGCTCAACATATTCTCCGTGCTGCACGGCGACAACCACAGCCTGCTGCAGATATTCGACTTCACCCAGAAATACGGGATGCACTTCATCTGGATATGCATCTCGCTTGCAGTATCGGCCCTGATAATCCGGGCCATCCCGGCCAATTTCTGGCAGGGGGTCACGTGGATACTCTACGCGGGAGCCATATTGCTGCTGCTGGCCACCCTGGTGCTGGGCGTGAGCAGCCACGGCTCCAAGAGCTGGATATCCATAGGCAGCTTCCGCCTGCAGCCGGCCGAATTCTCTAAAATCGCCACCTCGCTGGCCCTGGCCACCGTTATGAGCAAATACGGCTTCACCCTCAAGAATTTCTCCAACGTCCTCTCCATCGCGGGGCTGCTGCTGCTCCCTATGGCGCTGATTCTGCTGGAGAAGGAGACCGGCAGCGTGCTGGTGTATGTGGGCTTTCTGGTGGTGCTCTACCGCGAGGGGATGTCGGGCTGGCTGCTTGCCATCGGCTTTCTGACGGTGCTGGAGTTCATCCTCACCATCATAACGTCGCCCTATGTGGCGCTGGTCATCGGCATAGCCATCTTTATGCTGACCTGCTTCTTCAAAAACGACAACTACATTCTCGGAGGCATCATCACCGCCCTGACGGTGACGGCGCTGGCCTTCTTCCCCAAACTGCTGCAGATAGAGGCCATAGCGGCGGTGAACCCCTTCCCCGCCGAGACATATCTGGCCATCGTCACCAGCATTGTGGCGGTGATAATGATTCTGCGCCTCACCATCCGCTTCCCCCGCAAGAAGTTCGAGCGCAACTCGTTCATAGTGCTGCTGTGCGGGGTGCTGTTCGTGCTCTCGGTGCAGTTCCTCTACAACAATGTGCTGCAGGAGCACCAGAAGGGGCGCATAGATGTGTTCCTGGGGCTGGTGGACGACCCCAAGGGGGCGGGCTACAACCTGCACCAGTCAATGGTGGCCATCGGCTCGGGCGGCCTGGTGGGCAAAGGGTTCCTCAACGGCACCCAGACCAGCCTCGGCTATGTGCCGGAGCAGGAGACCGACTTCATTTTCTGCACCATCGGCGAGGAGTGGGGCTTCTTTGGCTCGCTGCTTGTGCTGGCGCTGTATCTGACTATGGTGATGCGGCTTATAGTGGCCTCCGACAAGGCCAAGAACGCCTTCACCCGGATTTACGGCTACTGCGTGGCGATGTGCATCGCCGTGCACGTGGTAATCAACATAGGTATGACCATCGGCCTGATGCCGGTAATCGGCATTCCGCTGCCGTTCTTGAGCTACGGCGGCAGCTCGCTGCTGGCCTTCAGCGTGATGCTGGCCATATTCATCAGGCTCGACTTTGAAGGAAAGAAAGTATAAAACATATAATATGAATTTCGCAGACAGACACATTGGACCCAGTGAAAAACAGACAGAACTGATGCTCGAGGCATTGGGAGTCGAATCGCTCGACGACCTCTGCAAAAAGACGGTGCCGCAGGACATTATGCTCCCCGCGCCGCTGCAGCTCGACGCCCCTATGAGCGAGAGGGACTATCTGGACTATCTCCGGGAAATCGCCGCCAAGAACAAACCCTTCCACTCCCTTATCGGAATGGGCTGGTACCGCACCGAGACCCCCTCGGTGATTGTGCGCAACATCTTTGAGAACCCCTCGTGGTACACCTCCTACACCCCCTATCAGGCGGAGATTTCGCAGGGGAGGCTGGAGGCCCTGATGGTGTTCCAGACTATGATCTCCTCCCTCACAGGGTTCCCTCTTGCCAACTGCTCGATGCTGGACGGCGCCACAGCCACCGCAGAGGCGATGCGTATGATGTACAATCTGCGCAGCCGCGAGGCAGCTGGGGCCGGCCACAACCTTCTGTTCGTGGACGAGAACATATTCCCCGACATCCTCTCCGTGCTCAAGACCCGCAGCGAAGCCCTCGGCATCGAGATGGTAGTGGGCAACTGGGAGAACTTCATAATCAAGGAGCGCTGCTTCGGCGCAATCCTGCAGTACCCCGCCGCAAACGGCGCGGTGAACGACTACTCCGCCTTCTGCCGCAAGGCACACGACCGCGGGATGCTGGTGACTGCCGTGTGCGACCTGCTCGCCCTCGCCCTCTTCAAGGAGCCTGCGGCCTGGGGCGCCGACATCGCGGTGGGCAGCGCCCAGCGCTTCGGCATCCCGATGGGCTTCGGCGGCCCCGGCATCGGCTATATGGCCACCCGCGACGAATACAAGCGCTTCCTGCCCGGCCGAATAATCGGCGCAAGCCGCGACCGTCTGGGCAATGTGGCCTACCGCCTCGCCCTGCAGACCCGCGAGCAGCACATCAAGCGCGAGCGTGCCACCAGCAACATCTGCACCGCGTCGGCTCTGATGGCCATAATGACCGGAATGTTTGCCGCCTGGCACGGATCCGACGGCATCCGCAGCATCGCCCGGGGCGCCTACAACTTCGCCCACCTGTTTGCCCGCACACTGAGCAAGAACGGCTACATAGTGGCCTGCAAAAACTTCTTCGACACCATAGAGGTGCACGCCCCCAACGTGGAATCCATCCGGGCGCGCGCCCTGGAGCACGGCTTCAACTTCTTCTACCCCGACAGCGAGAGCGTCCGCATCAGCTTTGACGAGCTCTCCTGCCAGAGCGAGCTGGAGCAGCTGTGCGAGATATTCCAGGTCAAGCTGGCCACCGCCCCCGAGCAGGCCGAGCCCCTGGCGCGCGAGAGCGCGATTCTCACCTCCGACGTGTTCAACAAATATCACAGCGAGACGGAGATGATGCGCTACATCAAGCATTTGGAGCGCAAGGACATCTCCCTGACCCACTCGATGATTCCGCTGGGCAGCTGCACAATGAAGCTCAACGCCGCCACCGAGATGATGCCCCTCACCTGGCCCGAGTTTGCCGGGGTACACCCCTACGCCCCCAAAGACCAGGCGGCCGGCACCCTGCAGATGATTTCCGAAGTGGAGCACGACCTGGCGGTGATTACCGGAATGGATGCCTGCTGCCTGCAGCCCAACAGCGGCGCGGCGGGCGAATATGCGGGCCTGGTCACCATCCGCAACTATTTCAAGGCCAAGGGGCAGACACAGCGCAAGGTGATGCTGATCCCCGCATCGGCCCACGGCACCAACCCCGCCTCCGCCACAATGGCCGGCTTTGAGCTGCAGATTGTGGACTTTGACAGCAACGGCGACACCAAAGTGGACTCGCTGGAGCAGATGGCCGCCGCAGCGGGCGACCGCCTGGCGGGCCTTATGATAACCTACCCCTCCACCAACGGCATCTTCGAGGAGAAGATCCGCCGGATTGTGGAGATTGTGCACAGCTTCGGCGGTCTGGTGTATATGGACGGGGCCAATATGAACGCCCAGACCGGCATCACCAGCCCCGGCTACATCGGCGCCGATGTGTGCCACCTGAACCTGCACAAGACCTTTGCGATGCCTCACGGCGGCGGCGGTCCCGGAGTGGGCCCCATCTGCGCCACCAAGGCCCTCGCCCCCTATATGCCGGGCCACCCCGTGGTTCCCGCCTGCGGCGGACACGCGATGAGCGCGGTGGGCAGCGCCCCCTACGGCAGTCCTCTGCTGCTGCCCATCACCCACGCCTACATCAAGATGCTGGGCGCCGACGGCCTCAGAAAGGCCTCCCAGATGGCCATTCTCAACGCCAACTACATCTCCAAGGCCCTCGAGGGGTATTACAGCACCCTCTACAAGGGCTTCGGCGGATTTGTGGCGCACGAGTGCATCCTGGACCTGCGCAGCTTCAAGGCAGAATACGGCATTGACGCCACCGACGTGGCCAAGCGCCTGATGGACTTTGGCTTCCACGCCCCCACCCTCAGCTTCCCCGTGCACGAGACCCTGATGGTGGAGCCCACCGAGAGCGAGTCAAAAGAGGAGCTGGACCGCTTTGTGGAGGCCCTGAAGGTGATCAAGGCGGAGTGCGAGGCCATCAAGGCCGGCACGATGGACGCCGACGACAACCCCCTCAAGATGGCGCCCCACACCGCCGTGGAGTGCTGCAGCGACTCCTGGAGCCACAAATACGGCCGCGAAACTGCCGCCTACCCTCTTGAATGGATCAAAGACAACAAGTTCTGGCCCGCCTCCGCCCGCGTGGACAACGGCCTGGGCGACCGCAACCTCATACCCACCCTCTAAATCATGCACAATCTACTGTTTGTCAACTGGGATGTAAATCCCATACTGCTGCAGATAGGTCCCCTGGCCATCCGCTACTACTCGCTGCTGTTTGTGGCGGGCTTCCCCCTGGGATACTGGATGTTCTGGAAATTCTTCCAGCGCGAGGGCAAGAACACCGACCTGCTGGAGCCGCTGCTCTACATTCTGCTCATCGGCACCATTGTGGGGGCGCGCCTGGGGCACTGCCTCTTTTACGAGCCCGACTACTACCTCAAGAATCCGGTGGAGATACTCAAGGTGTGGCACGGCGGCCTCGCCAGCCACGGCGGCGCCATAGGCGTGCTGCTGGGAGTCTTCTACTATGTGCACCGCTACGGCAAGAAAAACCATTTTGACACGATGTGGCTGCTGGACCGCCTGGTGATTGCAATCTGCTTTGCGGGATGCTTCATCCGTCTGGGCAACCTGTTCAATTCGGAGATTTTCGGCGGCGCCACCACTCTCCCCTGGGGCTTCAAGTTCCCCCGCTCGGCGCAGTGGGTTGCCGAATACGGCCCGGCGGTCTATCCCCCCGACGGCGCCGCCTGCCACCCCACGCAGATCTACGAGGCGCTCAGCTACCTGCTGCTGGGCTTCGTGCTGCTCTGGGTATATCTCAAAAAGAGCGACAAGGTATATAAAGGCTGGATTTTCGGAGTCTTTCTGATAGTGCTCTTCGGGATGAGGGTCCTCATAGAGTTCATCAAGAACGACCAGGTGGCCTTCGAGAGCGGAATGCTGCTCAATATGGGGCAGCTGCTCAGCATCCCCTTCATCGTTGCCGGAATAATCATTCTGGTGATGAGCTACGTCAAGAAGCAGCCCGTGATGATGATCACCCCCAAAGAGGAGCCCAAAGTCAAGGGGCCCCGGATGAGCCACGCGCAGCGTATGGCCGCCGGAATGAAACAATAGACGCCTATGCAGATAGAAAGCCCCTCCACAGAGTGGAAAGATTATGAACTTATAGACTGCGGCGACTTCTGCAAGCTGGAGCGCTTCGGCAAATATGTCACCATACGCCCGGAGCCCAAGGCGCTCTGGAAAAAGTCCCTGCCCGATGCGGAGTGGGAGAAAATGGCCCACACCCGCTTTGTGCCGGGGGGCGGATTCTCCACCGCCGGCCAGCAGGACAGCGGCTCGTGGAAGCCTCTGCGCAAGATGAGCGACCAGTGGCCGATAACCTACCAGCCGCTGGAAATGACCCTGCGGATGGGTATGACCTCCTTCAAGCACGTGGGAGTCTTTCCCGAGCAGGCCTCCAACTGGGACTACATCTACCGCAACACCCGCAATCTGGTGGAGAATGCTGCGGGAGGGAGCGTAAAGGTGCTCAACCTCTTCGCCTACACCGGCGGCGCCTCGCTGGCAGCCCGCAAGGCGGGGGCTGACGTCACCCACCTCGATTCGGTGAAGCAGGTGGTGACCTGGGCCCGCCAGAATATGGAGCTCAGCCGCCTGGACGGCATCCGCTGGGTGGTGGAAGACGCCCTCAAATTTGTCCGCCGCGAAGCGCGCCGGGGCAACAAGTATCAGGGCATAATGCTGGACCCGCCCGCCTACGGCCACGGCCCCGACGGGGAGAAGTGGCGCCTCGATGACTGCCTCTACGAGATGCTCTGCCTTGTGGGGCAGATCCTCTCCCCGGAAAAGAGCTTCCTGATACTCAACCTGTATGCCAACGGCTACTCCTCCCTGATAGCCGAGACCGCCGTCAGAAGCGCCCTCAATCTCCCCAAGGGGGCCGCGACCGAGTGCGGCGAGCTGGTGCTGCGCGACCGCTTCGGCAAGGTTTTGCCGCTTAGCGTGTTTGCGCGGGTAAAAATGCCGTAATTCAATATTTTATTATTACTTTTGCCCGTATCCGAGCTGAATACTCAATTAACTATCATTCAATATGCAAAACATTTCAACCTACGATTTCACCGGCAAGAAAGCCATCGTGAGGGTTGACTTCAACGTCCCCTTGAACGACAAATTCGAAATCACAGATGACACCCGCATCCGCGCAGCCATCCCCACCCTCAAGAAAGTTCTTGAAAAAGGCGGCTCGCTGATCATTATGTCCCACCTCGGACGTCCCAAGGGAGTTCAGAGCGAATTCTCTCTGAAACATATCATTCCCGCAGTGGAGGAGAAGCTCGGCTGCAAGATTCAGTTTGCAGACGACTGCATGAAGGCCGACGCACAGGCAGCCGCCCTCAAGCCGGGCGAGGTGCTGATGCTCGAGAACCTGCGTTTCTACGCAGAGGAGGAGGGCAAGCCCAGAGGCCTCAAGGCAGACGCCACCGACGAGGAGAAGAAGGCTGCCAAGAGCGCAGTCAAGGCCAGCCAGAAAGAGTTCGTGAAGAAGCTCGCTTCTTACGCTGACTGCTATATCAACGATGCATTCGGCACCGCACACCGCGCCCACGCATCCACAGCCCTCATCGCCGAATATTTCCCCAACGACAAGATGTTCGGCTATGTAATGGAGGGCGAAATCAAAGCCATCAACACCGTGCTCGAATCTCCCAAGCGCCCTCTGACCGCAATCATCGGCGGCAGCAAGGTATCTTCCAAGATCGGCATCATCTCCCACCTGCTTGACCTCGTGGACAACCTCTGCATCGGCGGCGGTATGGTCTACACCTTCAAGAAGGCAATGGGCGGCAAAATCGGCAAGTCCCTCTGCGAGGACGACCAGTTTGACGTGGCTCTCAACGTGCTCAGCGAGGCAGAGAAGAAGGGCGTCAAGGTTTATCTCTCCGAGGACGTGGTTGCCGCAGACTCCTTCAGCAACGACGCAAACACCATCGTGTGCCCCTCCAACAACATTCCCGACGAATACGAGGGTATGGACGCTGCAGAGAGCACCGTGGAGAAGTTCAAGAAAGTCATTCTCGCTTCCAACACCATCCTCTGGAACGGCCCTGTAGGCGTGTTTGAGATGCCCAACTTCGCAAAGGGCACCAACGCCATCGCAGAGGCTCTCAAAGAGGCCACCGAGAAGGGCGCCTTCACCCTGGTGGGCGGCGGCGACAGCGTCGCAGCAGTCACTCAGCTGGGCTATGCAGACAAGGTAAGCTACGTTTCCACCGGCGGCGGCGCAATGCTCGAGTATCTCGAGGGCAAGGTTCTCCCCGGCATCGCAGCCATCAGAGGCTAACAATCCTCCATACGATATCAAAGAGGGCTCCGGCATTCCGGGGCCCTCTTTTTTGCCGTTTTGCGCCCCGTACGGGCACAAAAAAAGATGGAGCGGTTAACGCCCCATCTTTATTTGCTTTCGCGCTTAAAAGACCACTAGAGAGTCTTCACGCGAAGGTTGCGATACCAAACGGTGTCGCCGTGGTCCTGCAGGCCGATGTAACCCTCGTGGTTCTCGCCGCCGCAGTTGAGGATGTACTCGTAAGACTCGGGCATGGACTCTTTGCTGAATTTGCTGTTGTTCAGCATCTCCTCCCACTTGGGAGTCCACATATGATACTCGAGAACCTGTACGCCGTTGAGGAAGTGAGCCACGGTACCCTCGTAAACGAGGATCTTGGCGGTGTTCCACTCACCTGCGGGTTTAGCGTTCTGAGGGTTGGCGGGGATCATATCATACAGAGAAGCAGACTGACGGTTGCCGTCGTGGCCGAGCTTTGCATCGGGATGACGCTCGTTGTCGAGAATCTGATACTCGGGGCAAGTCTGGTAGATGGAGATGCCGGGAACTTCCTGTGCCATATAGAAGACACCGGAGTTTGCACCCTCGGAAACCTTCCACTCGAAAGTGAACTCGAAGTTCTGGAACTTCTGAGCTGCGTAGATGATGTCGCCGCCGTCTACTGCGCCAGCCTCACCGCGGCCGGAGCCGTTGATCTTGATGCAGCCGTCCTCGATGGTCCATGCGCCGGGAACGTGGTCGGTGTTGTAACCGCGCCAGCCGGTGAATGTGGTGCCGTCAAAGAGAGCGATGCCCTCCTCCTCTGCAGCCTTGGTCTCGGTGGATTCCTCCTCTGCAGGGGCGTTCTTCTTGTTGTTGTTCTTGCAAGCGCCCAAGCTGAGCACTGTGAGGCAGAGAACTGCCATTGTAAAGATTTTTTTCATATTGTTGATTAATTAGACATCAATCATTAGAGTTCGGGCATATCGGGGAGAGCATAACCCTCGCGATATGTGTGCTTGATAAGCTCAGCTGCAAATGCCTGTGCATTTACGGGATCTGAATAAGTGTCCTGGAAAGTGGGGTGACCCTCGTGTACTGAGAAGCCGTCCTTAACCTTGAAGCTGAGTGTCTCGTCTGCGCCGATGTTGGTGAACTTCATGTTCTTGCCGTCCCAAGCGAGTTCGCGGTTGAGGCCCTGCAGACGAACTGCAAGCACACCCATAACCACCATCTCGTTCAGAGGGCCTGCAAACTGGAAGTCGGACTTGCAGGGTACGCGGTTCTCCTTGGACTCCTTGCAAGCGCGCACGAAGTCCATCTGGTGCTGCTCGTTCTCGACCTCGCGGGTAGTGGAGGGCTCGGGCAGGGGTTTGCCGGAGAGCAGCCAGGGATTTACGCCGTAGCAGCCGCATACCAGGACATCCTTGGAGCCGTAGAAGATGGCGGCGCCGCCGTTCTGGTTCATGCTCTTGCCTACAGGCCAGCCCTTCGGGAACTCGGGCTTCAGGCCGCCGTCGTACCAGGTAACCTCAACCTCGGGCATTGCAACCTTGGGCATATTGTCGCGTGCGGGGAATTTGAACTTCACGATCTGTGCGTTGGGAGCGCAGTCCATCATCAGGTTGGTGGAGCTGCCCTGGCAAGATGTGGGAGAGCCCAGCTTGAGGGCGTCTACTACAGGCTGCAGGATGTGGCAAGCCATATCGCCGAGAGCGCCTGTACCGAAATCCCACCAGCCGCGCCAGTTCCAAGGGTGATAGATGGTGTTGAAGGGACGATATTTTGCGGGGCCGATGAACAGATCCCAGTCGAGAGTGTCGGGGATGGGGTCAGCCTTTGTGGGAGCCTCGAGGCCCTGGGGCCAGATGGGGCGGTCGGTGAAAGCGTCCACGCGGCGAACCTCGCCGATTACGCCGCTCTGGATAGCCTCGATGATTTTGCGGGTGGAGTTCAGAGATGCGCCCTGGTTACCCATCTGGGTAGCCACGCCGTTTGCCTTTGCAAGGTTGGTGAGCAGGCGGGTCTCATATACGGTATGGGTCAGAGGCTTCTCGCAATATACGTGCTTGCCCATTGTGAGAGCCTGAGCGGCGATGCAGGCGTGGGTGTGGTCTGCGGTAGCGACCATCACTGCGTCAAACTCATTGCCGATCTTGTCGAACATTTCGCGGTAGTCCTTGAACCTCTTTGCGTTGGGGAATTTCTCGAACTGACCTGCTGCGTAGTTCCAGTCGACATCGCAGATAGCCACGATGTTCTGTGACTCGAGACCGCTCAGCACGGATGCGCCGCGGCCGCCGACACCGATTGCAGCGATATTGAGTTTGTCGGTAGCTGCCACTTTCTTTTTCTTGGGCTCAGCTGCAGATGCGCTTGTGGAGCCCCAGAAGGGAGTGGTTGCAATTGCAGCACCTGCGGCTGCCATTGCGCTTGTTTGAAGGAAAGACCTTCTTGACATGTTTTTACCCATAGATAAATCTTTTATTAGTGTTTGATGTTTTCCTTAAAGTCTCTTGACGCGGACATTGCGGATCCAGAGGCGGTCGCCGTGGCCCAGGAAGCCGATGTAGCCGGAAGTGCGCTTCAGGCCGGGGTGATCCTTGCCGTCGATGGTGCCGTTCTTGGTGGCCTCCGCGATGTCACCCTCAGTGACAACCTGACCGTTGACGGTCACGCGGATGTAATTGCCCTTCATATAAATCTCCTCGCTGTTCCACTCGCCCACGGGGTTGAGGGCGTCGAGCTTCTTGGCGGGGATGATGCCGTAGAGCGAGCCGTGATGCTGATAAGGCGCGAGCCAGCCCTTGTAGATGTCGTTGAAGTGGTCCAGAATCTGAACCTCATAACCCTCGTAAGCTGCATCGCCTTCGCCGGGAGCGCGCACGCCCACGCCGTTGTTGGCGCCGGGAGTGAGCTTGAACTCAAAGCGGAACGCGAAGTCTGAATACTCCTCGTTGGTGTAGAGGTCGCCGATCCAGGAACCGCCGCGGCTGCGGCTCTCCACTGCAATCTCGCCGTTGACCACATTGTAGTCGACCTTGTTGCCGTGCCACTTGTGCAGGCTGGTGCCGTCGAAGAGCATCTCAAAGCCCTCCGCCTTCTCCTCGTCGGAGAGCTGAGTGGGCTCGATGCTGGGGAGTTCGTGGATATAGAGGTCGCGGTATGCCAGTCGGCTGCCGTGAGCCTGAAGCTCTATGTAACCCTCCTCGGGGATGGGGAGAGAGCGGTCCCAGTAGTTTTCAAGCACGATGTTGTCCACTACCAGCTGGCCGTTGAGATATACGGTGACGCGCTCGCCCTGCATTCTGATGTAGAAGCTGTTCCACTCGCCCACTGCGTTGTCGGCGATTACAAGAGGCTTGCGCTCGGTCTTCTGGTTGTTGTAGAGCGCGCCGCTGCCCATCTCGGCGTGAACCCAGGTGCGTGCGGTGTCCCAGATCTGAACCTGAGGGCAGGAACGCAGGTAGATGCCGCCGTCACCCTCCCTTTGGCCGGGATAAATCTTCCAGTCCACATACATCTCGAAGTCTTTGTACTTCTTGGCGCTCACGAGGTTGTTGTAGCCCTTGCCGACATACTCGATGTTGCCGTTGGCAACGGTCCACTCCTGCGCCATCACCTTGTCGGCCTCCGCCTGAGCGGCGGCACGCTTCTTGGCGGGCATCGCGTCGCGCAGATAGGGGTTGCCCTCGCCATACTGGTTGTTGGGGATCATACCCTGCCAGCCGGTGAGGTCCTTGCCGTTGAACATCGATACATAGCCCTCGTCGTCGGAGGGGACATTTGCAAGATATTTCTCGATGTTCTGCAGATCGTAGCTGTAGTCGCGGCCGGTGTCGATGCTCTTGATGCGCTGCATCAGAGCCACCACCTCGGGACCGTAGAAAGAGGGGTTGCTGGTGGCGATGCGGCGGATTGCATTGGCTGCAGCCACCTCGGTGCCCTTGTTGTCGAGGAAGCGGCCGGCGTAGATGATGCCGGGGAATGCCTCAGTGGCGGCGACGTGGTTCAGCAGGGATACCTTCTGGGCGTCGGTGGTGGTGTATTCCATAGCCGCACGGTAGCGCAGGAGGCGCTGGGTGCCGTTCTCGCCGGAGGTGTTGACCTTGTTGATGTAAGCCTCCAGGGCTGCATCGGCAAGCGATGCATTGTTCATATTGTCCGCAAGGATGGTCAGAGTCTGGGGAATGTTGGCCACCTTGATTATCATAGGCCAGTATTTGCTCTGGCTGGAAGCCGCCACGATTTTGTTGCGGTTGTTGAGAATCTCGTAAATCTCGGCGTCGGTCTTGTCGTCCATAGCCGCGAGCACTGCATCCTGAATCTTGGAGGCGTTGGCTGCGGTGCTGCTCTCGAGCAGGCCGTAGAGAGTAGTGAGGTCGCTCTCGTCAGAGACGGAGGCCAGGGCGCTGTAGGCGGCGTCGCTCACCTTTGCGCTGCTGTTGCACAGCGAACCGTACACCAGGCTCTTGTTGGCCTCGGAGTGACGCTGGCCGATGAGGTCGATTATGGCAGTCTTGCCGTTTGCGCCGGCCTTCTCAAAGTAGGGAACCACTGCGTCCACAACCTTGCCGGGGAAGCTCTTGAGGCAGGCCTCGGCAGTTGCGGCATCCTTCTCGCTGCCCACCAGGGCTGCCAGAACGGGGAGGACTGATGCGTCGCCGGTCTTGGTCAGCGCCCAGGCAGCCTCGCTGCGCAGCGTGGAGTCGCTGCTGGAGAGATACTGCTTGTAGAGGTCGATGAGACTGCTGTCCTTCTGCTCTCCGAGCCACCATACGAGGTCGGCCTTGGTGGCGTCGCTCTTCACGGAAGCGATGTTCTTCACGATGGCAGCCTTGGCAGCTGCGACATCGTTCACGCGGTAGAGCTCGTCAAAGAGAGCCACGTTGTCGGTGTTCTTGTCCTTGATGGTCTTCACCAGCTCCTTGACTGTGGGAGCGGCGGTTGTGCCGGGGTCAAGCTCTGAAGTCACGGTGGTGTTCTTGTTCTCGTAGTTGTCGCCCATAAACATCAGCAGGCGCACGAAGAGCTGCTTCACGGTAGTGTCCTGGCTCTTGTCGGCGTAGCTTCTGAGCTGGCCGGTCACTGTCTCGGCGGTCTCGCCGCCCACCTCGGTGGCCTTGGCTGCGATGGCGCTGAAGGCATACTCCACGGGAACCATCGAGTCGTCCTGCTTCACGAGCATATTGTAGAGCAGGTCCATACCGTCCTTGCCGGTGCCGACGAGTTCTGTGGCGAGCTCGTCGTAGAGTTTCATATCAGTTGCGGGAAGACGGTTGAGAGCGTCGCCCACGACGGTCTTTGCGTTGCGCTGGGTTGACTGGGCAAAAGATGCCAGAGAGAATGAAGCCGCAAGCGCAGCGACGAGTACTATTCTTTTGAATATCTTTTTCATTGTTGTTTCCTCCCGATTGATTAAAGTTTCCAGGGTGCGCGCATCGGCTGGTCAACCAGGCGGTTTGCGGCGTCATCATCGATAAACAGCTGCTTGTCAGAATCGAAGTGGAGAGTGCGGCCCAGCTGCAGGGCTACTGCGCCCATATTCACTATGGTGCTGCTGCGGTGGCCGTTCATCTCGTTGAGGGCGAATTTCTTTCTGGTCCTCACGCACTCCAGGAAGTCGGTCTGCTGAGGCAGGGGATCGGGATAGTCGGCAAGTTTCTCCCTCCAGCCGGGGATGTCGCACACGAAGTTGTTGTAGACATTGCCGTTGGGGCCTGCGATGTAGGGAGTATTGGGGTCGCCGTAGTCTGCACCCCAGAGGACGATCTTGCAGCCGTCGGCATAGGTGTAGATGATCTGGCGCCAGGTGCCCACTGCATCGTAGTGCTGCTGGGGAGCGTCCACCTCAACCTTGATGGGGCTTTCGTCGTCCTTGCCCAGCAGATACTGCACGGGGTCGAGATAGTGCTGACCCATATCGCCCAGTCCGCCGGCATCGTAGTCCCAGTAGCCGCGGAAGGTGTCGTCCACGCGGTGCTCGTTGTACGGCTTGTAGGGTGCGGGACCGAGCCACATATCATAGTCGAATCCCTTGGGAACGGGCTGGGGATCGAGATGCTCCTTGCCGACCCAGTAGAATTTCCAGTCGAAACCGGTATGCTTGGAGACAGTCACGGTGAGGGGCCAGCCCAGCATACCGCTCTGCACGAGCTTCTTCAGAGGAGCGACCTCGGTGCCGAGGCCGTAGAAGGTGTCCTCGAAGCGGAACCAGGTGTTCAGACGGAAGATGGTGTTGTAGCGCTTCATAGCCTCAACCACGCGCTTGCCCTCGCCGATGGTGCGGGTCATAGGCTTCTCGCACCAGACATCCTTGCCGGCCTTTGCTGCCTCGATGGACATTATGGCGTGCCAGTGGGGCGGAGTGCAGACGTGCACGATATCCACATTGGGGTCGTGGATAAGGTCCATGAAGTTGTGGTAAAGGGCAACCTGGCCGAAGCCTCTCTCCTTTGCCATATTCTCGCCTCTCTTGAGGCGGTCTTCACGCACATCGCAAATTGCCACGAGACGGTCGGGCATATTGATGTGATGGCCGCGAGCGATGCCGCCAAAACCGATGATGCCCTTGGTCAGCTGATCGCTGGGGGCAACATACCCTTTGCCGCCGAGCACCTGCCGGGGCAAAATGGTGAACGCAGCTGTCGCCGCGACACCCTTAAGAAACTGTCTTCTACTTGTCATTATGAGTGTGTTTGATATATAATCTATTGGTTACCAAATAGTTACACCTAAAGCGCGCCATTTTACGGCACGATAGCGTACAAAATTAAGAAATTTTAGCTGATTATAGGTGCTTAACACCCTAAAAAGTTTACGCACTAGTAGCGCTCGCTCTCCCTGCGCAAGTCCTTTTCCTTGATGGCCTCCCGCTTGTCGAACTCCTTCTTGCCGCGCGCCAGGGCTATCTCAAGTTTTGCATAGCCGTGGTCGTTGATGAACATCTTAACAGTGACAATCGTGAGCCCCTTCTCCTTGACCGCGCGCTGCAGGCGGCGCAGTTCACGGGCGTTGAGCAGCAGCTTGCGGTCGCGCCTGGGGTCGTGGCAGTTGAAGCTGCCCCACCAGTATTCGGCGATGTTCATATTGCGCACATACAGCTCGCCGTTCACGAAATAGCAGTAGCTGTCGGCAAGGGAGGCCTTGCCGGCGCGTATGGACTTTATCTCGGTGCCGCACAGCACAATGCCGGCAACGAACTTCTCCACGAACTCATAGTCGAAAGAAGCCCGCTTGTTTTTGATTACGACCGAACTTTTGGCTTTGGGCATACTCTATCGCTTGTTTGTGACCTGGATGTTGGTGACGAGCACGCGGGAGAGGTTGGTGGAATCGTAGTGGCGGAAGGCCAGGCAGATTGTCACCCCCTTGAATTCGTCCAGGCAATACTCGTGATGCGTGAATTCAGAAGAGCTGACGGTTGTTTCCTCGCAGATTTTCTTGCCGTAGTAGAGGGTGTTGCCGGCGATGGTGCCTATCCAAACCTCGTATTTGTCGCCGAGATATTTGTCTGCAGAGGCGCTGCTCTTCACATCCCACTTGGCGTAGAAGCCCTCGGAAGGGACCTCGAACAGCGGCGTCGCCATCACGTTGTCGGGAGTGCGGACCTTGCCGAGATATTCGTCGTAAGACTCCGAGTAGGCATAGGTCTGCTCCGTGGTGTCGCGGCAGCAGCGCCAGGCGTAGCCGTCGCCGTCGTTGTCTATCGTGCTCCAGCCCGAGGGCAGATCGTCCTCCACCAGAAGGCTCGAGCTGTTGAAATTTTCATTCAGAAGATATACGATTTCGGGCTCCTGGGTCACCTTGACGGCGAGGACGGCCTTGCCGGCGGAGATTGTAACCTCCTCTGTGCGGTAGGCATAGCCCTTGTTGGCGGAGAGCCTCAGCTTGAGGGTCAGGGCCTCGCCCGAAGAGCCCTTCGCGGTCTCGATGTCTATCCAGTCGGCCGCGGTGGAGGCTTTCCAGCTGCGGTTGCAGTCGAATGTTATGTCGGCGTACTGCTTGTCGCAGGTGTATGTCACCTCCGCCTGGTCCGGGTCGGTCAGCGCAAGTTCAGTATTCTCCAGAGAGGGCTCGCAGGCCACAAAAAAAAGCAGTGCCGCAACAAAGAGCACCGGCCTTGATATCATCTTGATCATTTGTCAACTTGTTTGGTCTGCAAATATATGACAAAAATCATACCTTTGCCCCTGTGTATGACGAATATGACATAGTGTGCGTGCTGGGGCCGACGGCAAGCGGCAAGACCCGCTACGCGGTGGACCTCGCCCGCCGAATGGGGGCTGAAATCCTCTCCGCCGACTCGCGGCAGGTCTACCGCGGGATGGACATCGGCACCGGCAAGGACCTCTGCGAATACGGCGACGTGCCCTACCACCTGATAGACATCGCCGACGCGGGGGAGAAATATGACATCTTCCGCTATCAGAGGGACTTTGAGCAGGCCTACCGGGACATCTGCAGCCGCGGACGGCGCGCCATACTGTGCGGCGGCAGCGGGCTCTACATAGAGGCGGCCTGCTGCGGATACAACCTGCCCGACGTCCCCCCGAATCCCGGGCTGCGCGCAGAGCTGGAGCGGCACAGCGACGAAGAGCTCATCGCCCGCCTCGCCAGCCTCAAGAAGCTGCACAACACCACCGACTACGACACCCGCAGGCGCCTCGTCCGCGCCCTTGAAATCGCCATATACGAGCAGGAGCACCCCGTGCGGCGGAGCGCCTTCCTGCCCAAGAATACCAAGTTCATCGGGATTAACGTCTCCCGCGAAGAGCGGCGCGAGCGCATAGAGCGCCGCCTGCAGGAGCGGCTTGCCGGAGGTATGGTGGATGAAATAAAAGCTCTCCTGGAGAGCGGAATCTCTCCCGAAGAGCTTATATATTACGGTCTCGAATACAAATTCGTGACCCGCTACATCATAGGCGAAATCACATATCAGCAGATGTATGACTCGCTGCTGGTGGCCATCAGGCAGTTCGCCAAGCGGCAGATGACCTGGTTCCGGGGGATGGAACGGCGCGGAATAGAGATCGAATGGGTCGACCCTATACGGTCATAATCTCCTTCTCCTTGTTGTCCAGAATCTCCTCCACCTTCTTCACGAATTTGTCGGTGGTCTTCTGAACCTTGTCCTCATCGTCCTTCTCCACATCCTCGGGAAGGCCCTCTTTCTGCAGTTTCTTGAGCGCGTCCATTGCGTCGCGGCGGGCGTTGCGGATGCTCACCTTTGCAATCTCGCCGGCAGCCTTGGACTTCTTGACCAGTTCGCGGCGGCGATCCTCGGTGAGGACGGGGATGTTGATGCGTATCACCTCGCCGTTGTTCTGGGGGGTGAAGCCCAGATTGGCGTCCATAATCGCCTTTTCAATGGCGTGGATCATGCTCTTGTCCCAGGGCTGGATAAGCATCGTCCTGGCGTCGGGGGTGGTGATGTTGGACATCTGCGGCAGCGGAGTTGCCGCGCCGTAGTAGTTGACCATCACAGAAGCCAGCACATCGGGATTGGCCTTGCCTGCGCGCAGGGTGGCCATTTCTTCTTGAAGATGCGTCAGTGCGTCCTCCATCTTGAGCTCGGAAAATTCGAGCAGTTCGTCGGCTTTTTCTATCATAGTATTTCTCTCTAGTTAGTTATCCGTTGTTGACCACAGTGCCGAGACTGGTTTCGCCGGCGGCGATGCGCTCCAGAGTCCCCTCGCTGTTCATATCGAACACCACTATGGGGATGTTGTTTTCGCGGCAGAGGGTGAATGCGGTGGCATCCATCACCTTGAGGTTGTCGGCCACGGCCTTCTCAAAGGTGAGGGTCTCGTAGCGCTTGGCATCGGGGTTCTTCTTGGGGTCGCTGTCGTACACGCCGTCCACCTTGGTCCCCTTGAGCAGGGCGTCGGCCCCGATTTCGCAGGCGCGCAGCGCAGCGGCCGAGTCGGTGGTGAAGAAGGGGTTGCCGGTACCTCCGGCGATGATTGCCACCCCGCCGCGCTCCATAAAGCGCACGGCGTCGTCCCGCACATAATAGCGGCACATCGGCTCCATCTTGGTGCTGGAGAAGACCTCCGCCTCCACTCCCGCCGACCTCAGGCAGAGCGAGAGCCCTATGGAATTTATCACAGTGGCCAGCATACCCATCTGGTCGCCGTGGACGCGGTCGAAGCCGGAGCCCACGCCCGTGAGGCCGCGGAATATGTTGCCGCCGCCAACCACAATCGCCACCTGGGTGCCGCCTTTGGCCACCGAAGCTATCTGACGGGCAAACAACGACATCGTGCCGCCGTCAAGCCCCTTTCCCGAGGCGCCGGCAAGCGCTTCGCCGCTCAGTTTGAGAAGAATCCTGTTATATCTCATATTATATAAATAGGGCCGGAGATGATTTTCGCCGGCATAATTCAAACAAAAATATTCAAAGATTATGTTATTTACAACTTTAGGATTAACTTTGCATTGTTCAACCGAAAAAAGAAAACAACATAAAACTATGGCGAAACTCTTCACTTCTTCTATCGGCAAAAAGCTCATAATGAGCGTGACCGGTCTGTTTATGATTCTCTTTTTGACTTTGCACATGACGCTCAATTTCACCAGCGTGTTCAGTGCAGAGGCATTCGAGAAGGTGTGCGAATTCATGGCGCTCCCCATCGTGACCATTATGGTCCCGATTCTTGCAGCCGGTTTCCTCTTCCATATCGTATATGCATTCATCATCTCCGCCACCAACCTCAAGGCGCGCGGCGGTGTCAAGAGATATGAGGTCTCCAACAAGGCGGCCACCGACTCCTGGGCAGCCAAGAACATGATCTGGCTGGGCATCATCGTGCTCCTCGGCCTCGGCCTGCACCTGACCCACTTCTGGTCCAAGATGCAGCTGGCCGACCTGACCGGCGGCACCGCAGCCGACCCCAACGCCCTGCTGAGCAACACATTCGGCAGCTGGGGCCTGACAATCGTCTATCTGATCTGGTTCTTCGCCATCTGGATGCACCTCACCCACGGCTTCTGGAGCGCCTTCCAGACCATCGGCTGGAGCAACAACGTTTGGCAGAAGCGCACCAAAGTCATCGGCATCGTGATTGTCACCATCTTAATGCTGGGCTTTGCAATCGTCGCCCTGGCAGCCTGCCTCAAGGCTCACGGCATCATCGGCTAATCCTACTTGAGATAGCTCTCTATTATAGAGTCACATATAAACAGTTTACTGCGGGGGATGCGGAGACGCTCCCCCGCTTCTTGTAATACCCCGCCGGCGGGCACCAGGTTCTTCTCCACGCCGCGCACCGTGCGCAGGCCCAGCATCACCCGCTCGTTGTAGATTTCCCTTTCTCCGAGCCTTTCGGAGCCTTCCGTGGGCAGGACGCCGCCCTCCAGGGCCGCGCAGTAGCGCTCCACCGACGCGGGGTTCCAGAAGCGCAAGTCGCTGCCATTGAACGAGTGGGCCGCCGCCCCCAGCCCGAGATAGGGCTCCCGGGCCCAGTAGGCGCTGTTGTGGCGCGAGCAGAAACCCGGCCGCGCGAAGTTGGAGATTTCGTACTGCAGATAGCCCGCCGCCTCGAGAGTCTCCTGCAGCAGGGCATACTGCTCTGCGCAAACCTCCTGCTCCGGCTCGCGGTAGCGCCCCGCCTCCGCAAGGTGCCAGAGGGCACTCTCCTCGTCGATGCTCATCTGATAGGCGGAGATGTGCTCCGGAGCAAGGGCCACAGCCTGCTGCAGGTTGTATTTCCACTGCTGCTTCGAGAGGCCTTCGTAGCCGAATATAAGGTCTATGGATATGTTGCCGAAGCCCGCCGCGCGCAGAATGCCGAAGGCCTCGCGGGCCGCGGCGGCGCTGTGGCGGCGGTTCATCCACTTAAGATGGCTGTCGCAGAACGACTGCACCCCCATACTGACGCGGTCCACCCCGCATTCGCGGTAGAAACCGGCCAGTACGGGCTGCTGCACTATGTCTTCCGGATTCACCTCAACGGTGAACTCCTCCAGGGCCGCGAGGTCGAAGCCGCCGCGCAGGGCGCTGCAGACGGCGCCGAATTCCTCACGTGACAGCTGCGAAGGGGTACCGCCCCCGAAGTAGAGGGTCCTTATGGTCTCTCCTGGGGCGAAAAAAGAGCGCTGCAGCGCAATCTCGCGCCGCAACGCCTCTATGTATCGGGCGTGTCCGCCGCCGGCGGAGCACAACTCGGAGTAGAATCCGCAATAAGTGCAGAAAGATGCACAGAAAGGGATATGGACGTATATCCCGGCCAAATTACCTCAGGATAAGGTCGGCGCTGCCCAGAGGGCCGTCGGTGCTGTAGACATCCACCGAATAGGTGCCCTTGGTGTAGCTTCCGCCGGAGAAGTAGATGCTCATCTCCACCTCGCTGCCCTGATAGTCCACCTCGCGGGAGGCGCTGCTTATCATCTCCTCGCCGCCGCTGGTGAACATACGCTGGTCGGAGGAGGTCATAAGGATGCCGTCGGGGCCCTTCACGCGGATGTAAATCCTGCGGTAGCCCGACTTGGCTATGGAGTTCTCTATCAGAGTGAGGTCGGTGCGGAGCTTGACCACACGGCTGCTGCGGTCGGTGACGTCGCCGCTGCCGTTGATGCCCACCAGGGCGATGCCGCGGGCCTTGAGCACGCTGCCCTTCTCAACCTGCTTTGCATACTGGTCGGTGGTGGTGCGCAGCTCGTCATATTTGCGGCGGCTGGCGTCGGCGTCCTTCTTGGCTGCGGTGGCCTCTTCCCTCAAAGTGGTGTTGAGGTTGTTGAGGGAGTCGATCTGCACGATGTAGTGCCTCATTATGGAACGCATTGTGCCCAGCTCGTTCTCGTATTTGCGTATCTGGGCGCGGTTGGTCGCCTCGGTCTTCTTGAGGCGCTCTATCATCTGGTCCACCTTCTCGCGCTCCACGGCAAGGGAGTCGGTGAGCAGGTTGCTGTTGACATACAGCGAGTCGTAGTCGCTGCGCAGGGCCACCATCTGCTCTGTGAGGTCGGCCTTCTCCACCTTGAGCTGGGTCACTATCTTGCGGTTGTTGACCCAGATGGCAATGAGCACTATGAGCAGAATCCCCGCCAGCATACCCAGCGCGATTATTATCTTTCTTAACTTTTCGGCCTGTTCCATAATTTCAATATATAGTCGCAAAAATAGTTATTTTTGCAATATACAATTCTTAAGCACCCGATAAAATGAAGTATCTCATCCGCTCTTTGAAGCAACTGCTCTACTTTGTGCTGATATTCGTCGTCTGCGTGGCGATTGTGCTGCTGCTCAACCACCAGCCCATATCGGCCGTGCCGATGATGTTCCAGGAGGGGGCGCTGCTGCCCATCTGCCTCATCTTCGTGTTCTTCGCGGCAATCTACCCGCTGGTGGGCTACAGAAAGAGCCACATCGAGATGGACGATGCCGCCCTCTGGCCCGACTACAGGGATGCCATAATGGAGGCGATGAAAAACGCCGGCTACAGCCTGAAGAGCGAGAGCGACACCACTCTCAAATTCCGCTGCGACAGCACCGGGGTGCGCATCGCCCGCAAGGGTGAGGATGCCATCACCTTCGAGCGCGACGCCGCCGACCCCGCCCGCGTGAGCGTGGACGGCCCCGCCCGCGACACTCTCCGCTTTGTGGGCGATGTATACTATATCTACCGCCGCAACCACCCGCAGGACCAGGAGGAGCAGCAATGAAAGTAGTCAAGCGATACGCCGACGCAATGAAGGCGCACATAGACCGCTCTCTGCTGGAGAGCGAGGGTATAGAGTGCGAAGTGCTGGGCGAGAATGTGATTTACAGCGGACTTGCCCCGGCCGCCAGCTATGCCATCGAGCTGGTCGCCGCCGACGAAGACTATGAGCGGGCAAAGAATCTCCTGTCCGCCTCGCAGAGCGCCGAGTAGAAATCCTCTCCGAAGGCGGCCTCGATGGGTCCACGGAGGAACTGATACACCTTGACCCCCTCGCGGCGCCCCTTCTCGAACGCGTCGCGGCAGAGTTGCCAGCGGTGCAGGTTGAGTCCCTTGCTGCCGTCGGAAAAATTAACCACACGAATCGGATAGAGCCGGCAGGATATCGGCTTGCAGAAGGTGCACCCACCCGTTATGCAAGCCCTCTCCACCGCGCATAGGCAGCTGCCGCCCTCGAAAAAGGCGTAGGCGCAGGGGTTGTCGGGGCATTCCTGCACGATTTTCAACCCGCTGTCGCGCCTCTCTTCTGCGCTCATCGGCATCAGCGGGGTCACCATATCGCCGTCGCCGTCTATCTCGAAGAATCCGGTGCGGCGCACCGTCTCCACCCCGGCGGGGGTCATAATGGGGCTGTAGGCCTCCCAGGCGCGCTCCAGCTCCTCAGCCTCGGCCTCCTCCACGGGGGCGCCGCTCTCCCCCACCACGCAGCAGGCCCCCTTGCATTTGTCGTAGTCGCAAGAGAAATATTCGGTGAAAAGTTCGTCGGAAACTATTATGTCGTCTATCTGGAGCATATATCAGAGGCTTTGTTGTTTGTGCAAATGTACATTTTTTTTACCTTTGCCATAATTGGCACATGTTGTGCTGATACCCCCTTCCGAATATTATTTTTACCTATATCATGAAAAAAATATTTCTCACTTTGGCTGTCGCATGCGCGACTTTCGGCTTTGCACAAGCCCAGGATATCGAAACTGCCGTAAACGCCTATAACGAGGCGGGCACAATTCTCAACGAGGGCAACGTTGCAGAAGCTCTCCCCAAATTCCTGGAATGCCTTGAAATGGCCAAGACCCTCGGCGACGAAGGGAGCAACGTGGTCACCGACTGCCAGTCAATCATCCCCCAGATTTATATGAAGCTCGGCGAGGAAGCTGCCGAGGCCAGCGAATATGACACCGCCATCGAGAACTTCCGCAATGTGATCAAGACCGCAGAGGAATACGGCAACTGCGCAGACGAGCTGGAGCGCGCCGAGACACTGGTGCCCAAGATGCTTATGGCAAAGGGCGGCGCCCTGCTCAACAGCAAGAACTTCACCGACGCAGCAGCCGCATTCAAGGAGGTTGCCATTGCCGACTCCACCAATGTGACCGCACGTATGCGCCTCGGCCTTGCACAGGTGGGAGGCGGCGACTTTGACTCCGCAATCGAGTCGTTCACCGACGCAGCATCGATTGCCGGCGAAGACACCAAAGAGTATAAGGACGCAATGAAGCAGGTTTCCAACTGCTACCTCAAAAAGGCCGTAGCCTGCCAGAAGGCAAAGGATATGCGCGGTATGATGGAGAATGCGCAGCACTCCGCACAGGCTATGGACACCCCCAACGCAGAGAAGCTCATCGGCATCAGCGCCCTCAACCTCAAGCAGTACGATGTTGCAATCAACGCGTTTGAGGCTTATCTGGCCCTTGCACCCAACGCCAAGGACAAATCCCAGATCATCTATCAGGTGGCCACAGCCTACGAAGGCCGCAAAGACCGCGCTAAGGCTTGCTCTTACTACAAGCAGATCGTAGACGACGCCAAGTTCGGCGCAGTCGCAAAATACAAGGTTGACGAGGAGCTTAAATGCAACCAGTAAAATTGGAGCTGCTCGCACCCGCGAGAAACAAGGAGATCGGCATCGCAGCCATAGACTGCGGTGCCGATGCCGTATATATTGCAGGCCCTTCGTTCGGGGCGCGGGCGGCGGCGGGCAATCCGATTGAGGATATCCGCAGCCTGGCCGGCTACGCCCACCGCTATGGCGCAAAGGTTTATGCCACCGTCAACACCATCATCTATGAAGAGGAGCTGCAGCAGGCGCAGCGGATGATTTGGGAGCTGTACGATGCCGGGGTCGATGCCCTCATCGTGCAGGATTTGGGCATCACGCAGATGGATCTGCCCCCGATAGAGCTGCACGCCTCCACCCAGTGCGCCATCCGCACCCCCGATCAGGCCGCGATGCTCGCTTCGCTGGGCTTCACCCGGCTGATTCTGGAGCGGCAGCTCTCGCTGGAAGAAATCCGCGCCATCAGGGAGGCCGTCAGCTGCGAGCTGGAATTCTTTGTGCACGGGGCCATCTGCGTGAGCTACAGCGGCAACTGCTATCTGAGCCAATGTCTCGCCGGGCGCAGCGCCAACCGCGGCGCCTGCATACAGGCCTGCCGCAGCCTCTACGATGTGGTCGACGGCAGCGGCCGCGTGCTCAAAAAGAACTGCAACATACTCTCCCCAAAAGATTTCTGCCTGGACGGCCGGCTGGCAGAGCTGGCGGAGGCGGGTATCTGCTCTTTCAAGATAGAGGGGCGGCTCAAGAGCGCCTCGTATGTCAAGAATGTGGTGCGGCACTACCGCAGCCGCCTGGACTCTGTCATTGCCGCCGACCCCCGGCTTGCCTCCGCCTCCGACGGACGCCTCGAGGGAGGATTCACCCCCAATGCCGGCGCCACGTTCAACCGCGGCTACACGGAATTCTTCATTGACGGCCGGCGCGGCAAATGGCGCAGCGCCGAGGGCTCCAAGTCGCTCGGGGAATATCTGGGCACCGTGGAGCGCATCAGCGGCCCCGGGAGCATTGTGCTGGAGAGCCCGCTCAAGGTGAGCAACGGCGACGGCCTGGTGTTCGTCACCGGCGAGGGGGAGAACATCGGGATGCGGGCCGACGTGGTGCGCGGCAGAGAAATCACCCTCAAGGATACCTCCGGCCTGTTTGCGGGGCAGAAGGTGTTCCGCAACCTGAACATCCCTTTCGAGAAGGAGCTGCAGGGCAATATGCCCCGCCGCGCCCTGGATGCAGAAATATGGGTGAACGGGGGCTGTGCCACAGCGCGCGACGCCGCCACCGGGCTGGAAGCGACCCTGCCCCTGCCGCAGGACGCCCCGGTTGCGCAAAAGCCGCAGGCCGCCCTGGAGGGCATCGCCCGGCAACTGGGCAAGCGCTCCGGCATCTTCGATTTCCGCTGCACGGCGGTGGAGCAGTCCCCCGCCCTCTTCTACAGCGCCGCATCGCTCAACGCCCTGCGCCGCGCTCTTGCAGAAGAGCTGGAGCGGCTGCGGCTGCAGAGGTTTGCAGAGCAGAAAGCCCTGGCGGCGCAGGCCGCATCGGCAAATGTGAAGGCCGCGGCAGAAAAGATTGCCGCAGGAGAGTCTCCCGCCCCCGATTCATCGCGCGGCAGGGCCATCTACAGCGCCAACTGCGCCAATTCCCTGGCGCGGAAAGTGCTGCTCGGCTGCGGATTCGATGCGGTGGACGACGCCTACGAAATAGACCCCCCGCACGACGCCGCCCTGATGCGGAGCCGCTACTGCATCCGATACGAACTGGGGCTCTGTCCCAGTCACAACCCCGGCTGCAAGGTGCCCGGAGCGCTGTTCCTGCTCAATTCGGGGCGCCGGCTGCATCTGGAATTCGATTGCAAAAGATGCGAAATGGTTATATCTTTGTGAGATTATGCGCTTTAGTGAGATATACGGCAACAAGACTCTGGGCGAGAGGCTTCGCAAAATGGTAGACGAAGACCGCCTGGGCCACGCCCTGCTGTTTGTGGAGCAGGAGGGGATGGGGGCGCTGGCCGTTGCCATAGCCCTGTCGCAATATCTCAACTGCAGCAGCCACACCGGCGGCGACAGCTGCGGCGAATGTCCCAGCTGCAACCGCCACCAGAAGCTCACCTACCCCGACCTGCACTTCGCGTTTCCCGTGAGCGCCACCTCCAAGCTCTCCGACCCGGAGAAAAAGCACCCCATAAGCAACTACTTTCTGCGCGACTGGAGCGCCCTCACCCTGCAGAACCCCTATTTCTGCAGCCAGGAGCTCACCGCCGCCCTGGGGATGGAAAACAAGTCGGGAGTCATATCGGTGAACGAGGCGCGGGAAATCACAAACACCCTCTCCCTGCAGCCCTTTGAGTCGCAATACAAGATTGTGGTGATATGGGAGGCGGAAAAGATGAACATCGATGCCGCCAACAAGCTGCTCAAGTTGCTTGAAGAGCCCCCGGCAGGCACCCTGTTCCTGCTGGTGACCCACAAGGTGGAGAAGATGCTCGCCACTATAATCTCCCGCTGCCAGGTCATAACCCTGCAGCCGATGGAGCGGGGCGAGATGGCCGAAATACTCTCGCAGCGGCTGGGAATCAGCGGCGAGGACGCCCAGAGCGCGGCGGCAGCTGCCTCGGGCAGCATCGGCAAGGCATTTGCCGCGGCAGAGAGCGCCCGGGCCGGGAGCGACATTGAAGACCTGGTGATCGCCTTCGTGGAGGCGGCGGCAAGCCGCTCGCTCTCATCCGCGCTCAAGGTCTCCGACTCCATAGCCGCCCTTGGCCGCGACCGGCAGCGGCAATGGTGCATAAGCGCAGAAGAACTCGTCCGCAAGATGTTCTGCTTCTCCCAGAATCTGGAGCAGATAGCGTTTGCGGGGAGAAAAGAGGCAGAATTCATCAAGCGGACAGCCCCCGGCATCAAAAAAGGGTTCTACAGCAAGGCTTTTATGGCGATTGACGCCGCCCTGCGCCTGATTGACGCCAACGTGAACGCGAAACTGATTTTCGCAGACCTGGCCGACCGCTTTTACATATACATTTAAGCACAATGGACTACTACGACAATAGATTCGACTGCTCCCGCGGATGCAGGGTGGAGCGCGACGACACCGGACTGCTGCAGGTCGACTACAAACCGGGCTGCTGCAAGCTCTCCGACTTTGACTATCTGGACAATCTGGACCCCGAAAAATACCGGGAATACTACGAAGTCCGCTTCAAGAACACCCGCAAGGTGATTTTCCGCAACGATTCCGGGCAGCAGCTCAAGACGGGCGACCTGGTGATTGTGGAGGCGACCAACGGCCACGACCTGGGCATAGTGACCCTCTGCGGCCCCGTGGTGCTGCGCCAGATGGCAAGGCGCCGCATCAATCCCGAGACCTACCAGTTCAAGAAAATCTACCGCAAGGCCAAGGCTCTGGATGTGGAGCACTGGCAGGAGGCCATAGCGCGCGAATACAGCACAATGATACGCTCGCGCCAGCTGGCGGCCCGCCTCGGCCTCAAGATGAAGATCGGCGACGTGGAGTTCCAGGGAGACGGCACCAAGGCCATCTTCTACTACATTGCAGACGAACGCGTGGACTTCCGCCAGCTCATCAAGGACTTTGCGGAAGAGTTCCACATCAGGATAGAGATGAAGCAGATCGGCGCCCGCCAGGAGGCGGGGCTCATCGGCGGCCTGGGCGTATGCGGCAGGCCCCTGTGCTGCTCCAAGTTCATATCGGACTTCAAATCCATCACCACCGCCGCGGCCCGCTGCCAGGACCTGGCCCTCAACCCGCAGAAGCTGGCTGGGCAGTGCAGCAAGCTCAAATGCTGCATCAACTTTGAGGCATCCACCTACATCGACGCCCGCAAGAGGCTGCCCGACGTGCGCGAGCCGCTGGATCTGAGCGACGGCCTGGCATATCTGGTGAAGACCGACGTGCTGATGGGGACTATGTGGTTCTCGTTTGACAAGGGGAATATGGCCAATATGTTCCCTCTCTCCGCCGACCAGGTGCGGCAGATAATCGACCTCAACCGCCACGGCTCAAAGGGCGACTCGGTGATCGAGAGCGCCAAGGGCGACGACGCCCCCGACTTTGTGACCGCAGTGGGCGACGACAGCATCACCCGCTTTGATTCCGCCGGCAAGAAGCGCTCCCGCGGGGGGCGTTCGCGCGGCGGCCGCAAGGGCGACGACGGTGCCAAAGGGCGCGGCCAGGGCCGCAAGGGCGATGAGGCCCGCGCCGCAG
>CAZIUO010000001.1:15457-41245 GCA_964542575.1 uncultured Muribaculaceae bacterium | reverse complement strand
GACGGTGCCAAAGGGCGCGGCCAGGGCCGCAAGGGCGATGAGGCCCGCGCCGCAGGCGCACAGGATGCCGGTAGCCTTGAGGGCCAAGGCAGCCAGAACGGCGGCCAGAACAGCGGCCAGAACGCAGGCCAGAAGCGGGAAAACCGCCAGGGCCGGGGCGACGGCCGCGGCCGCCAGGATGCGGCTCCCCGCGGCGAAGGGGGCGAAAACCGCTCCAGACGCGGCGGCGAGCGCCGCGGCGATGACCGCCGCAGAGGCTCCCAAAACGCTAGCGAGCGCGGGAATGCCCAGAGCGCAGGCGCGGCTGCCGGAGGCGAAAACGGCGAGCGCAATGCCGCAGGCGGCGCAGACAACAATAACGGCGACCGCCGGGGCCGCAGCGGCGGCGAGCGCCGCGGCCGGGGCACAGGCGAGCGCAGAGAGGGCCGGGAACGCCGCGACACCCGCGAGAAGCGCGACGGCCGGGAACGCCGCGAAGGAGGCGAAGGCAGCCGTCAAACAGAAGCACCCCACACCAATGAGAGCGCCTCTTAAAGCCCTCGCTGCGGCAGTGGCGACCCTTCTGGCGGCCGGCGCCTGCGACTACCCCTACGAGAACTTCTCGCTGGCGCAGGACCTCACCCCGGAAGAGCTGCGCCAGGGGGTCAGCTTTGACTTCCCGATGGATTCCGGCTACACCTACACCGCCATCGTCGCCTGCCGGGTGGATGCCGCCGCAAGCGTAAAGCAGAGCGTGGAGCTCGATTTCAACGTAATATCCCCCAATTTCAACTCCTACACCGAGACGGTGAGCTTCCCGCTGGTGAGCAATGTCCGCCAGCAGAAAGCCCCGGGAGAAGACGCGGAAATACTCTTCAAGAGGCGCGGCCGCAACCTCGACAACCAGTGGGGCTGGCGCCGCGGCATTGAGTGCGACAGCGTGCCGGGCCGCTGGCGCGTGATTATCTCGGTAAAGGATTCCACCGACCTGGGCCGGGTAAAAGCCCTGGGATTTTCATATAAAGGCCAGAAGAATGAGCAAGAACAAACTCTATAAATTCGCGCAGAACGAAACCTTTTCCTGTCTTATCCAGCCCCCCACGGAGCTGATGCTCTCGGGAGAACACCCCCTCAAGGGGCACTGGAACAGCGATGTCTTCCACAACGACCGCCCGATAGTGCTGGAGCTGGGCTGCGGCAAGGGGGAATACACAATCGCCCTGGCGCAGCGCAACCCCGACATCAACTATATCGGGGTGGACATCAAGGGGGCCCGCCTCTGGAAAGGGGCCAAATTCGCCACGGAGAACGCCCTGCCCAACGTGGCCTTCCTGCGCACCCGAATCGACTTCATAAAGGCGATTTTCGCCCCTTCAGAGGTGTCTGAAATCTGGATAACCTTTGCCGACCCGCAGCCCAAGAGCCCCAACCGCCGGCTCACATCGCCGGTGTTCCTGGACCGCTACCGCGCGTTCCTCAAGGAGGGGGGCGTCGTAAACCTCAAGACCGACAGCCAGCTGCTGCACGAATACACCCTGGAGGTGGCGCGCAGCCAGAATCTGGAGATAATCGAGGCCAACAACGACATCTACGGCAGCGGCCGCGTGAGCGAAGATGACATTCTGAATGTAAAGACTTATTACGAGCAGAAATTCCTGGCGGAGGGACTCCCCATCACCTACGCCGCCTTCCGCCTTAAATAGGGCTATTTATTGCGCAGCGTGAGGCTCTCCGCAAGCGAGCAGAGCAGGTCGCGCGCCCGGCAGGGGGCAAATGCCTCCAGCGCCGCCACGGCGGCCGACGTCTGCTCCCGCAGCATCTTCTGGGCATACCCGATGCCGCCGTATTTCTGCACAAAGGGCAGCACGTCGTCATATTTTTCCGCATCCACATCGGCCAGCAGGCTCCTGCGCTCCGCCTCCGGGGCATTCTGCAGCGCCCCTATCAGCGGGATGGTGATTTTGCGCTCCTTTATGTCCTGCCCGGTGGGCTTGCCTATCGCCAGCTGGGGCGAATAGTCCAGGATGTCGTCGCGCATCTGGAACGCCAGCCCCAAATGGTAGGCAAACTCGCCCGCAGCCCCTATTTTGGCCTCGTCGCAAGTGACGCTGTGCACGCCGCTCTTCATTGCGGCGGCAAACAGAGAGGCCGTCTTGTGGGCTATTATGTAGATGTAGTCGCCGTAGGTTGTGTCCAGCGCCGACGCCTTCTCTATCTGGAACATCTCCCCTTTGGCAAGGTCGCCCAGGCAGATGGTGAAATAGCGGAAGATTTCCGAATCGCCGGTGTCCAGCAGCACCGACACCCCGCGGGAAAGCCAGTAGTCGCCCACCAGCACCGCGGCGGTGGGGTTGAGCAGCGCGTTCAGGGTGGGAAATCCGCGCCGCACGCTGCTCTCGTCGGCCACATCGTCGTGCATAAGGGTGGCGGTGTGTATCATCTCGGAAGCCACGGCGCAACGGATGCTGTTGCAGTTGCACTCGCCCCCCGCAAGGCGGGCGAAAAGCAGGCAGAGCATGGGGCGCAACTGCTTGCCTCCGTGCTCCGCGATGTAATGGTTGACCTTGTCCAGAATATTGACGTCAGAGACTATGGACTCCTCGAAAAGCTTCTCGAAAGCCTCCCAGTCCTCTGCGAGATATGTCTTGACAGAGCCGAACATCAGAAAAGATATGCGAGTGAAAACTGCAGGCAGCGGGCGTTGCGACGCTCGATGCCGGCGACCTGATCCTGATATTCGCTCAGGTCTGCCACCGCCCCGAAATTCCAGTTGTAGGTGAGCGAGAGCTGGATCATATTCATAAGGTCCAGGCCGCCGCCCACGGAGATGCCGTATTCAAAACGGTTGGCGTTGGTTGTCACCTTGCCCAGCGCCCCTCCGGCGTCGGTGCTGCTGGTGGTGTTGGAAAAATTATAGCCGATGCACGGGGCGACCTGCAGAAAAGGGCGCAGGATCACAAGGTCCAGCCCCCACTGCAGGTTGACCGGCATCTCCAGATAACTCATCTTCCAGTTGGTAAGGTCGTCCACACGGGTGCCGCGCACATTGTAGAGCAGCTCGGGCTGGAGCTTGAATCCGTTCCAGGAATCGGTGCGGAAGCCCGCGCCTATGTGATAGCCGGTGAAGTTCTTGAAGAACGACCCGCCCAGAATCTCTCTGGAAATGACGCTCCCCACATCCTGGTTCAAGTCCATATTGGAGTTGGAGAGCCCCGCCTTTACCAGAAAGCCGCCGGCAAAGGCGTTGCAGCAGAGCATCAGCGCCGCAATAAGCGAGACAACCTTTTTCATGACCTACAGAAGCGAATTGAGTTTATCCACAAAGTTGCTCTTGGGATTGACCCCGACAAGGCGGTCCACCAGCTTGCCGTCTTTGAAAAAGAGGAAGGTGGGGATGTTGCGGATGCCCATCTGCGTGGAGAATTCCGCAGACTCGTCCACATTGCACTTGGCCACTATGGCCTTGCCCTCGAACTCGCCGGCAAGCTCGTCCACCACCGGACCCATAGAGCGGCAGGGGCCGCACCAGGGTGCCCAGAAGTCAACCAGCACCGGTTTTCCCGAATTCAGAAGTTCGGAGAAATTAGCATCATTGATTACTTGTGCCATATTCTTGTGTTTTGTTGATTAAACAGTCTGCTCTATGTTCCAGACGAAGGCCCTCACGCCCACCTCCGGGTTGCGCAAATCCAGCTTGCGCACAGTCAGCAGCAGCTCGTCCACCTGGCTGTCTTCCACCACCGTCATCACCGCGGAGTTCATCTCGGGCCAGGCGTGGGTACCGCGGCGGGGTTCGCCGCCGTTGGTTCCGCGCCCCTGCACCTGCTCGAACATTGTGAAGCCGGCAATCTTGAGCTCGTCCAGCAAATATTCCACACGGGCTGTGTTTGACTGGTTAAATATAATAAAAACCGCTTTCATAGACTATTTTGTTTGAGATTCGGCATTGGGGTCGATTTGCATGAAGATGAACTCCTTGCGCTGCTTCTCTTCGTTGGCGCGCTCTCCGTGGCGGCTCAGTATCGCATAGAATACCGGCACCACCACCAGGGTGATCACCGTGGACACCAGCAGACCGCCGATTACCACGATACCCATAGGGCGCCACATTTCGCTGCCCTCGCCGGAGCTCAATGCCATAGGGAGCATACCCAGCAGGGTAGTAAGGGCTGTCATAAGCACAGGGCGCAGACGGCTGTGGCCCGAACGGACAATCGCCTCGTTCAGCTCCAGGCCGCGGTCGCGCATCAGGTTGATGTAGTCCACCAGCACGATACCGTTCTTGACCACGATGCCGGTGAGCATTATGCCTCCCAATGCACCGATGATATCCAGGGATGTATTGGTGATGAGCAGGGCCAGGATCACGCCGGTCACCGCAAACGGGATGGCAAGCATAATTATGGCCGGCTTGCTGAAGGAGCCGAACTGCGACGCCATCACCACATAGATGAGCATCAGAATCAGGCAGAGCAGCATCACCATATTGCCGAAGGTCTCCTGCTGGTCTTCATAGTCGCCCGCGAGCACGTAGGTGACGCCGTTGGGCATATTGATGTCCTGCATAACCTCCTGCACCTGGCCGGCCAGTTCGCCCAGCGAGATGTTGTAGGGGGTGATGCTGACGCTGACATAGCGCTGGCGGCTCTTGCGCTCGATCTTGGGCGGCGCAAAGTACTCGTTCACGGTGGCAATCTCGCCCAGCTTGACCTTGCCGCCCGCAGGGGTGGGGATTGTCAGGTCAAGGATGTCGGAGATGCTGTTGCGGTTCTCCTCCTTGAGGCGCAGCACGATGTCATACTCGTCGCCGTCCTCCTTGAGGTAGCTCACGGTGAGGCCGTTCACGCGGTTGCGGACATAAGTGGAGACTGCGGAGGAGCTGAGCCCGAGGGCGGAGACTTTCTCCTTGTCCACCACTACGTTCAGTTCGGGGCGGTCCTTGTCGCGGCTGATCTTGATGTCGCGGGCCCCCTTGACCTTCTCGCTTATGGTGCGGCTGACCTCGGAGGCCACGATGTTGGTGGCGTCAAAGTCGTAGCCGTAAATCTCCACATCCACCGTGGAGGCGCCGCTGCCGGAGCCCATACCGCTGGAGACGACGCACTGGTAGCGCACCACCTCGGGATATTTGGCAATCTCCTCGCGCAGCACCTCGGCAATCTCGAAGATGGAGCGCTCGCGCTCTTTCTTCTTGACGCAGACGACCGTCATCGAGATGGTGCTGTTGGTGGTGGAGCTGAACAGGGCGGAGACGCCGCTGTCGTCGTTGGTACCGGCCGTGGTGGCCACGCGCTCCATCTCGGGCACAAGCTCGTGGAAGCGGGCCTCAAGGGCGCGGGCCGTCTTGAGGGTCTGCTCTATCTTGGTGCCGTTCTGCAGCTCGATGTTCACGCTGATGCGGTTGTTGTCGCTCTGCTGCATAAAGTCGGTGCCGATGCTGCCGTTGAACACGAATATCAGCGAGCCCAAGAATATCAGGGCGGTCACTATCAGGGTGCCGGCCTTGTGCTTGAGGCAGAAGTTGAGCACTCTTGCGTAGAAGTTGTCGATCTTGTCCAGCATACCCACCACGATGCGCTTGTACCAGCCCTTCTGCTCGTCTATCTGCACCAGGCGGCCCTTCTCGTCAACCTCGACCTTGCGGGGCTTGAGCATCTTGGAGGCGAGCATAGGGGTCAGGGTGATTGCCACCACCGCAGACATCGCCACCACTATGGTAACGATCCAGCCCAGCTCCTTGAACAGCATACCCGCCATACCGGTGAGCAGGGTCAGGGGGATGAACACCGCCGCAATCACCAGAGTGGAGGCGATCACGGAAACCCACACCTCGTTGGTGGCGTAGATTGCCGCCTCACGCGGCGATGCCCCGCGGTCTATGTGCTTGGTGATGTTCTCCAGCACCACGATGGCATCGTCCACCACCATACCGATGGCCACGGTGAGCGAACTCAGCGAGATTATGTTGAGCGAACTGCCCGCCGCCCAGAGGTATATGAAGCCCACCACCAGGGTGATGGGGATTGTGACCGCAATGATGAAGGTGGTGCGCCACTGCCCCAGGAAGAAGAATACCACCAGCACCACGAACAGCAGCGCATAGGCGATTGACTCCTCCAGGGAGTAGATCGAGTCCTCGATCTCTTCCGATGTATCGTAGAGCACGGTGATTTCGATATCCTGCGGGAGGGTCGACTTGAGCTTGGCCATCTCCTCGCGCACCTCGCGGCAGATCTTCACGGTGTTGGCGTCGGTCTGCTTGGTGATGCGCAGGCTCACTCCGTCGCGGCCGTTGATCTTCTCGTCCAGCGAGAGGTCCTTGATGGTGTCGCGCACGGTGGCCACATCCTTCACGAACACCTTGCGGCCGTCGGCGGTGGTGGTCACCACGATGTCCTCGATCTCGCTGCTCTCAAGATATTCGCTGCGGATCTGCAGGTTGTACTGCTCCTTCTCCATCTTGACCACGCCGCCCGTCACGTTGATGTTGTTGCTGCTGACGGCGGTGCCGATGGTCTCCATAGGGATTCCGAAGGCGTCCAGCTTGGTCTGGTCCACATCGATGTAGATGTAGCGGTCGGGGGCGCCGGAAATGGAGATGTTGCCGATGCCGTCCACGCGGTTCAGCTGGGGCACCATCTGGTCGTTCAGGATCTTTTCAAGGCCGGGGTAGCTCTCCTTGGCGGTGATGGAATAGGTCAGCACCGGCATCGAGGAGGAGTTGAACTTGAATATGTAGGGGTTTGTGCAGCCCGAGGGGAGGTTGTCCTTGAGCATATCCACATAAGAGCGGATATCGTTCACGGCCTCGTTCATATCGGAGCCCCACTCCATCTCCAGCATCACCATAGAGTAGTTGTCCTTGGAGGTGGAAGTGAGTTCCTTGAGGTGGTCAACCGAGTTGAGGTTGTTCTCTACCAGCTTGGTGACGTTGGCCTCGACTTCGGAGGCGCTGGCACCGGGGTAGGTGGTCATCACCGTAATGTAGGGCGGGTCCATCTGGGGGAAGCGGTCGATCGGGAGCTGCAGAAACGCAAAGATGCCGATCACGACCACCGCCACATACACGAGGATCGTCGTTACGGGATTGTCAATCGCTGATTTATAAATACTCATCCCTTCAGAATTCTGTTAGTTGGCTTTGGAAATTTCGAGACGGGTGCCGTCCACAAGCTTCTCGGCGCCGGTGGTCACTACCTCGACGCCCTCCTTGATCTCGTCCGCGATGACCTCGATGCGGTCGTCGTAGCGCTCGCCTATCTGCACGAACACGCGCTTTGCCACGCCGCCGTCGTTGACGTATACATACCTGTCATTGGCGCCCGTGAGCTTCTGCACCGACTGGTAAGGCACCAGCAGGGCTGTGCTCTTGCCCAGCTCAAGCGAGGTGTGGGCATACATACCGGGGCGGAGACGCTCGTCGCCGTTGGGGATGCGCACCTTCACGTTGAAGGTGTGGGTGGAGGCGTCGATCGTGGGATATACTATCTCGATGGTTGCGGGGAACACGGTGTCGGGGTAGATGTCGGAGCGGACATCCACCTTCATTCCCGCCTTGATCACGGGGTAGTAGGTCTCGGGAATCGCCATCAGCGCCTTGAGGGTGTTCACCTGGGTCAGCTCCAGAATCGCCTGGCCGCTGTACAGCTCGCCGTCCTCATAGTTCTTGGCGGAAATCACGCCGGGGAACTGCGCCTTCACAAAGGTGTTGGACTCAAGGAATTTGAGGTTCTCCTCGGTCTGGTCGTAGCTGAGCTTGGTCTGGTCGTAGGTCTGCTGGGAGACTGCGCCCGATGCCACCAGAGTCTCCATACGGCTCAGCTCCAGCGCCAGGTTGGCAAAGCTGAGCTTGGTGGTGTTGTACTGCTGCTGGTCCATACGCACCAGGTTGGCGCCGCGGGCCACGCGGGAGCCCACTTCCACATAGATGTGCTCGATGCGTCCCGTCACGCTGGGGGCGACGCTCATAGTTTCGTAACCCTCGAGGGTGGTGGACACGTCAATCGTGCGCATCACCTCGCTGGGGGCAAGAACGGTGGTCTCCACCAGCTCCGAGCGCTCTGCAGCGCCCGCCGCCTCCTGGTTCTGCTGTTTGCAGGATACTGCGGCAAGGGTCAGCGCGCAAGCCATCAAAACTGAAATTTTCTTCATATATCGTTGTTGTATTATTTATTCAAAAGTTTTTCAAGTGCTATCTGCGCATTAAGGAAATCCATTATCGACTGCACGTAAGAGCTCTGCGCGGTGATAAGGTTGGTGGCCGTGTTGGTCAGATCCAGGGCGGAGGAGTAGCCCTGCTCGTAGCGGAGCGAGATGTTGTCGAACACGCGCTGGGTCACGTCGATGTTCAGCTTCTGCGTGTTGTAGGTCTCGTAGGCGGAGCTAAGATTGTAGCAGAGCTGGCTGTGCTGCACCTTGAGCGACTGCTCGGTGTCGTGCAGGGTGTTCTGCTGCTTCTCGTAGGAGAGGCGGGCCGCCTCTATCTGCTTGTTCTGCTGCAGGGAGCTGAACAGGGGCACGGAAATGGACACGCCCACCATATTAGGCGGGGTCATGTTCATTGTCTGCTCGTCGCTCAGATACTCCTTGAGGCTGTACTGGTGATATGCGGAGAGCGTGGGGGTCGTGCCCAGCTTGGCCGCCTCCAGCTGTTTTTTGGAGAGCTCGGCGTTTTTGCTGGCCAGCTGCCACGAATAGTTGCGGCTCAGGTCAAACTCCTCTCCCAGCAGCTGGGAATACCCCTCGAGCGACATCAGGGCGTCCAGAGGGTCGGTGAGCTGTATCTTTGTATTGACATCAACATCCAGCAACAGGCGCAGGGAGTTGTAGGTCGCCTCCAGGCTGCGGTTGGTGCTGGCGATGCTGTTCTGCAGCTGCGCCACCTGCACCGCGATCTGGTCGGCGGCGGTCTGCTCGCTGGCACCCACCTTGACCGAGGTCAGGGTCATATTGTAGAGGCGGTCCAAGCAGTCCAGGTTGTTCTGCAGCAGGCGGACAATCTCGTCTGACACGAGTGCCGAGAGGTAGAGGGTCTTGACCTGCGAGGTGATGTCCTGCTCGCTCTGCGCCAGGGTGATGTCGGACATCTTGCGGGAAATGCCGCTGATTTGGGCGTTGACCAGCATCGCCCCGCTGAAGGCCACGCTGGTGCGGATGCCCATCGTGACGCTGGGGGGCATCTGGATGGTCATCCCGCCCAGATCCATCGCGTAGCCGCAATAGTCGGAGTAATCGCCGCTGGCAGAGACCTGCGGCAGCATCGAGGCGATCGCGGCCCACTTGTTGGCCTGGGCTATCTTCACGTCCAGGCCGGCGTTGGCAAGTGTGTTGTTGCGCTCTACCGCCATGTCCGTCGCTTGCTTGAGCGACAGGGAGAGAGTTGTTTCTTGGGCAGAAACATTAAGGGCGGCGACTGTCGTTGCAAGCAGAATCTGCACGGACAGCACCACCCTTTTGATGTTAAATGTCATATATTTTTTCCGATTTAAACCGCGCGGGTGCTGCAAATTGCATACCACATCGCAAGCAAATCAGAATCAGTCGAATATATGGCTCAGACGCTTGTTGGCCTCCACAAAGCGCTCCTCGTCGAACTTGAACACCTTGCGGTCGTAGGTGTAGATGCCGTTGAGCTCCGACTCGCAGTCTGTGGTCTGGGTGTAGATTGCGCCCGAAATGTCCATATCGTCCACATTCTTGAGTATCTGGCGCACCAGGGCTATATACTTGTCGGTGAGGGTGTTGCTGTCGCCTATCAGGCGGTAGCCCCAGCCGTCCTCAAACCAGGTATGCTCGGGGACGCGCAGCCCCAGGCCGCCGTATTCGCCCATCACCACGATGTAGTCCTTGTGGGGGGTCGAGCCGGGCAGCGGAGTCTCGGAATAATTGTGGATGTCCATCACGTCGCCGCAGGGGTAGAGATTGCCGCCGCTGGCGGGATTCACCAGGCGGGTCGGGTCGTGCAGCTTGGTGGTGGTGGCCACCTCAACTGTGTTGAACTGCCCCCAGGATTCGTTGAAGGGGACCCACATTATGATGCAGGGGTGGTTGTGCAGCTGGCTCATTATGCCGTCCCAGTCCTTGTGGTACTGCTTGACGCTCTCGGCGCTGCGCAGGGTGTCGCTGCCGGGCAGCGGGAGGAATTCGTCGTGGCTGACCCATTCGGGGCTGGCGCCGTAGTCGCCGGCGGGCATATCCTGCCAAACCATCACGCCCAGGCGGTCGCAGTGGTAGTACCAGCGGTCGGGCTCCACCTTCACGTGCTTGCGGATTGTGTTGTAGCCCAGCTCCTTGGTGCGGCGGACGTCAAACTCCAGAGCCTCGTCGCTGGGGGCGGTGTACAGGCCGTCGGGCCACCAGCCCTGGTCCAGCAGGCCGTTGGAGAATATCGGCTTGTTGTTGAGGGCGATGCGCAGCTTGCCAAAGCTGTCGTAATTTGCAGAAACCTTGCGCATTGCGGCGTAGCTGGAGACTTCGTCCACCTTCTTGGAGCCGTCGCGTACCACAATCTTGAAGTCGTAGAGGAAGGGGTCGTCGGGGCTCCAGAGCTTGGGCTCCTTGATCTTGATGTTGATGTCGGCACCTGCGGCGCCCTTGCCGGAGGCCACCTGGCTCTTGCCGTCAAAAATCTTGACCTCGACCTCGCCCTTGCCGGTGGAGGTAGCCGCGTTCACGGTGAAGGTGTTCAGGTCCAGATAAGGGGTAATCTTGAGGTCCTCGATATGGGTCTCAGACACCGGCTCCAGCCAGATTGTCTGCCAGATGCCGCTCACGGGGCTGTAGAAGATACCCTGGGGGTTCACCCGCTGCTTGCCGATGGCGTTGTAGTCGCCGTCGGTGCGGTCGGTCACCGTGATTTTTATCTCGTTCTCTCCCTTCTTGATGTATTCGGTTATATCCTCGCTGATGGCGGTGAAGCCACCCTTGTGCTTGCGCACATACTCGCCGTTGACCTCAATCTCGCTGATGCAGTCGATGCCGCCGCAGTTGAGCAGCACGTGCTTCTTGAGATATTTGGAGGGAAGGTCCACCGTGGTCTTGTAGACTATCACGGAGTCGGCGCCGAGCGTCTCGCCCACGCCGGAGAGGGCGCTCTCCACGGGGAAGGGGACCAGGATTTTGCCAGAGCTCAGGCTGGTCTTATAGTCCCAGAAGCCGTTGAGGTTCATCCACTCTGCGCGGACCATCTGCGGACGGGGATATTCGGGCAGAACATTGCCCGGATCCAGCGCCTCGCCCCATTCGGTGAGGATGTGGTCTCCGGCGGGAGCCCAGTCGTAAGTCTGCACGGTTTCTTTACAAGCTACCGCAACAATCAGGGCGGAGAGCAGTGCAAGGTATCTTTTCATATCGGTAATCAATTGTCTATAAAAAAATAAAAGATTAGTCACAAAACTAATCTTTTATTTTCAAATATGTAACTGTTTGTTTAGTCGCTCAGAGAGAAGCGGCAGAAAGCCACAACCTTGGCCTCGGGATCGACGCTCTTGATGTAGTCTTTCACGCTGATCTTGTCTCCCATCACAAACTCCTGGTTCTCAAGAGTCTGCTCTTTGAAGAACTTGGCCAGACGACCCTTTGCGATGTTCTGGATCATACCCTCGTTGAGGTTCTCGGCCTGAGTCTTGGACACGGTTGCGATAATCTCGCGTGCCTGGGCTGCCTGAGCCTCGGTGAGCCAACCCTTTGCGGTGTTGGATGCGATGTGGTCCTCGCTGTCGCAGTGTGCGGGGTTGATGCCGGCCTTCTTGAGGGCGTTGTCCACAGCTTTGCGAACCTGCTCTTCGCGGGTCTTCTCCACTGCGATTTCCATCTCCTGCTTAACCACGTTCTCGGGAACGTGAGCCTCGTCTACTGCAACGGGCTTCATAGAAGTCACCTGCATTGCGACGTGCTTTGCCAGGTCGGCGGAAACCTCCTTGTTGAAGGCCACGATGGCGCCGTCCTTGTGGGTGAAGTGCACGTATGCACCGATATACTCACCCTTGAGGCTTGCGTAGTATGCGATGGTGTGCTTCTCGCCGCATTTGCCGGTCTGCTCTGTTACAGCCTCGGCAACGGTCTGGCCGTTTGCCATCTTGACAGACTCGAGAGCCTCTTTGCTCTCGGGGAGAGAGGCGATTGCAGCGTCAGCGATCGACTCTGCAAGGGTCTTGAACTCGGAAGTGGCCGACACGAAGTCGGTCTCGCAACCGAGGCTCACCAGGATGGCGGTCTTGTTGTCGGGAGAGATCTTTGCGATGACAGCACCTTCGGTGGTCTCGCGGTCTGCGCGCTTTGCAGCGACAAGCTTGCCTTTCTCGCGGATGATTTCCTGTGCGCGGGCAAAATCGCCCTCGGCCTCTACAAGGGCCTTCTTGCAGTCCATCATACCTGCGCCGGTCATCTTGCGCAGCTTGGCGACATCTACTGCTTTAATTTCCATCTCGATAGAAGTTTTCTCGGGTTAATAATTACTCGGCTGCAGCCTCTGTTGCGCTCTCCGCTGCCTCTGCAGCTTTGGGAGCCTCTTCCTCTGCGGCCTCGGCCTTGTGGGCTGCGCGGCGGGGACGCACCTTCTTTGCGCGTGCCTCGTCGTCATCTGCCTGCTCAGCCTCTTTGTCCTTGTCCATCTGGCGCTCTGCAAGACCCTCGGCGATAGCGGCGCAAACTGCATCCATCACGATAGAGATGGACTTTGCGGCATCGTCGTTTGCCGGTATTACATAATCAATGTTTGTGGGATCGCAACAAGTATCAACCATTGCAAATACCGGGATGTTGAGGCGGTTGGCCTCTTTCACTGCGTTGATCTCCTTCTGGACGTCGACTACGAAGAGTGCGGAGGGAAGGCGTGCGAGATCCTTGATGGAACCGAGGTTCTTCTCGAGTTTGGCCTTCTGACGGTCGATCTGCAGACGCTCGCGCTTTGCCAGAGTGTCATAAGTGCCGTCTTCCTTCATCTTGTCGATGTTGGTCATTTTCTTGACAGCCTTGCGGATTGTGGGGAAGTTGGTGAGCATACCGCCTGCCCAACGCTCTGTTACATAAGGCATATTCACTGAGAGTGCCTTTTCTGCAACGATATCCTTGGCCTGTTTCTTGGTGGCTACGAAGAGCACCTTGCGGCCCGAACGGGCCAGCTGCTTGAGTGCTGCCGCAGCCTCATCTATTTTAACTACCGTCTTATGCAGGTCGATGATGTGGATCCCGTTCTTCTCCATAAAGATGTACGGAGCCATTTTGGGATTCCATTTCCTCTTCTGGTGACCGAAGTGAACACCTGCATCAAGCAAGTCTTGGAAATTTGTTCTAGACATTTTGTTGATTGTTTGTTTTTAATTCTGTTCCTGTCGGGCTGCTGCCCGGGGAATCTCTTCATCAATGAGGGAGTAGCGCTTTGCGGGGCGGTCTCCCAGATTTTCCGCAGCGGGACAAACCGGGGTAGCGGCGTTTCCGGTCCCCGAATTTTAAATCCGCGCTGTACTGAATGTAAATCAGTGTTAAGATTAACGTTTGCTGAACTGGAAGCGTCTACGTGCACCGGGCTGACCAGGTTTCTTTCTCTCGACCTCACGGGCATCGCGGGTGAGGAAGCCGTTAGACTTGAGAACCGGACGGTAAGCTTCAGTGTCCACTTTGCAGAGAGCGCGGGCTATCGCAAGGCGGAGAGCCTCAGCCTGACCTTTGATTCCGCCGCCGTCAAGATTGGCCTTGACGTCGAAGGAAGCGAGGGTGTCGGTAACATCCAGCGGCTGACGGACGATGTAGCGGAGGGTTTCCTCTTTGAAATACTCGTCCAGCGAACGGCCGTTGATGGTGATGTTGCCTTTGCCGGGGCATACATAAACGCGAGCAACTGCTGATTTACGTCTTCCAAGGGCGTTAATTAATTCCATGCTTCGCTTTGTTAAATTTCGTTAAGAGTAATGGTCTTGGGGTTCTGCGCCTGGTGAGGATGCTCGCTGCCTACATAGAGATGCAGGTTCTTGAACTGCTGCTCGCCAAGACGGGTTCTGGGGAGCATGCCGCGAACGGCGTGCTCGAGCACGGCCAACGGTTTGCGTGAGAACAAATCCTTGGTGGTGGCGTAGCGCTGACCTCCGGGATAACCGGTGTAGCGGAGGTACACCTTGTCTGTCATCTTCTTGCCGGTGAGGCGGACCTTGTCGGCGTTGACAATGATTACATTGTCGCCGCAGTCTGCGTTGGGCGTGAAGTTGGGCTTGTTTTTGCCGCGGAGCAAAAGAGCGACCCTGCTTGCCAGACGACCAAGAACCTGATCGGTAGCATCGATGACAACCCACTCTTTAGAGGAGTTCTCTTTGTTGACCGACTTGGTTTTGTAACTTAATGTGTCCACAGTCTGTTGATTTATTGGTTAATACTATGTGTTGCGACCCAGCTTAGTCTGGGGGGCTGCAAAGGTAGATAATTTTTTCAAAGCAGCAAAAATATGTTACCTTCGCCGCCGTGAAAATCGGAGAGATAGACTTGGGCAGCAGGCCTCTGCTGCTGGCCCCTATGGAAGACGTCACCGACGCCTCCTTCCGCTATATATGCAAAAAGTTCGGGGCCGATATGGTCTACACCGAGTTCGTCTCCAGCGACGCCCTGGTGCGGGACGTCCCCGGCGCCTTCAAGAAGATGGAGCTCTACGATTTCGAGCGCCCCATCGGCATCCAGATATACGGCCACATCCCCGAGGCGATGGCAGAATCGGCCGTGCGGGTGGAGGCTGTCGGCCCCGACCTGATCGACATCAACTTCGGCTGCCCGGTGAAGAAGATCGCCGGTCGCGGCGCGGGCAGCGGTATGATGCGCGAGCCCGACAAGATGGTGCAGATCACCAAAATGGTGGTGGACGCCGTGAAGAAGCCCGTCACCGTCAAGACCCGCCTGGGCTGGGACAACGACTCCAAGATAATAGTGGAGCTGGCCGAGAGGCTGCAGGACGCCGGCATCGCCGCCCTCACCATCCACGGCCGCACCCGCGCCCAGATGTACAAGGGGGAGGCCGACTGGAGCCTCATCGGGGCGGTGAAGAACAACCCGCGGATGCACATCCCCATCATCGGCAACGGCGACATCCGCACCCCGCAGGATGCCAAGAACGCCTTTGACCGCTACGGGGTGGACGGCATAATGATAGGGCGCGCCAGCTTTGGCCACCCGTGGATTTTCAAGGAAATCCGGCACTATCTGGACACGGGCGAGGAGCTGCCCCCGATGTCGGTGGCCGAGCGGGTCGCCCTCAGCAAGGAGCACCTGGCCAAGTCGGTGGAGATAAAGGGGGAGCGGCGCGGCGTCTACGAGATGCGCCGGCACCTGAGCTGCTACTTCAAAGGACTGGACAATTTTAAGGAAACCCGGCTGAAATTAGTAACTTTGACCGATATTTCCGCATTGAACGAAACCCTCGACTACATCGGGGAGAACTGGCAATAACAAATGGCTCGCATAGGAAACATACTGGCATTTCCCTACAATCTGGCGCTGCTCATACGCAACAAGGCATACGACAAGGGGTGGAAGAAGAGTGTAAAGTTCGACAACGTATCCATAATATCGATAGGCAACGTCACCGTGGGCGGCACGGGCAAGACTCCCCACACGGAGATGTTCATCCGCGCCCTGCTGGAGCGGGCCTACCGCGTGGCGGTGATTTCCCGCGGCTACGGGCGCAAGTCTCCCGGCACCAGCCGCTTTGTGGAGGTTGACAGCCCCGTGGAGGAGGTCGGCGACGAGCCGCTGCAGATCAAGCGCAAATTCCCGCAGGTCAAGGTCATCGTGGACAAGGACCGCGTGCGGGCGGTGGGCCGCCTGATGGAGCTCCCCTTCGGGGACGTTCCGGAGGTGATTCTGCTGGACGACGGTATGCAGTACCGCCGCCTGAAGCCCTCGCGCCTGGTGACCCTGATAAACTACAGCCGCCCCATATTCCGCGACAGCCTGATGCCGCTGGGCCGGCTGCGCGACCTTCCCGGGCAGATCCGGCGGGCCGACACCGTCATAATCACCAAGTGCCCCCCGTATATGAGCGCCGCGGAGAAGCAGCATCTCAAGGACATCAACCATCTCGGCAAGGACCAGAAGGTATACTTTACCGACGTGCAGTATTTTGACCCGCTGCCGGTGTTCGACTGCGGCAACAACCGCTACGTCTACTCCAAGGAGGCGGTGCTCTTCACCGGCATCGCCCTCAGCAGCCAGCTGCGCCACCACGTGAGCGCCCGCTACCCGCGCAACTTCCACATCGAGTTCCCCGACCACCACGCCTACAGCGAGCGGGACATCCGCACCATAGAGAAGTTTGCGCAGAAGCACCCGCAGGCCATTCTGCTCACCACCGAGAAGGACAGCCAGCGGCTGCGCAACAACCCCGCGATAAGCCCCGCCCTCAAGGAGAGGATGTACTACATCCCCATTGAGGTGAGCCTGATAGAGGACGAGAGCAGCGAGGGTCTCTTTGACGTAATCTACAACGACTAAACAGGCTGCATTTCAATGGCTGTCGACATCATAGCAGTATTGCTCTCCCTCTTCGGCATCGCGGGATGCTTCCTGCCGGTGATTCCCGGCCCCCCGCTGAGCTGGTGCGCCCTGCTGCTGCTCTACTTTTTCGGCAACGGGGAGATGAGCCTCACCTTTCTGCTGGTGTGGCTGGGCATCACCGTGGCGGTGACCATCCTGGACTACATAGTGCCGGCCCGCTTCACACGCGCCACAGGCGGCAGCAAGGCGGCGGGGCGCGGCTCTATGGTGGGGCTGATAATCGGGATGATATTCTTCCCTCCCTGGGGAATGATTGCCGGGGCCTTTCTGGGCGCCCTGGCGGCGGAAGTCATAGTGAACGGCTCCAGCCTCGCCGACTCGGTGAAGCCGGCGATGGGCTCTTTTCTGGGATTCATCTTCGGCACCCTCATCAAGCTCATCGCCTCCGGTATGATGTTCTGGTACTGCTTCAAGTACTTCTAAAGGGCCGGATGCAATTTTTTTTGTCGGTAAAAATTTATCTCTTATCTTTGCTCTCCCTTTAGGCAGCGAACGCCTATGGGAAGTTTGGACAAACGCCCCGGTGAGGTGGGTGAGTGGCTGAAACCACCAGTTTGCTAAACTGACGTACTCGACTTAGGGTACCGGGGGTTCGAATCCCCCCCTCACCGCCACAAAAAAGCCGACCCCTTCGGGCCGGCTTTTTTATTTTTCACCTTTTGATTCGCAGTCTTTTAAAACTCGTAGAGATTCAACCCGGTCTCGGGGTCGAACTTGCGCCCCACTCCCTCCAGGCCGTAATCCTCCACATAGAGCTCGCAGGCGCCGCGCACCACGGCGGTGAGCAGGTGCCCGCCCACGCAGGTGTAGTCCCTGCGGCTGGCCGTCACGTGCAGGTGCAGATACACCTCGCCGTCCTTCTGCGAGATGTTGCCGGTGAGGTTGGTCACCTCCATCTGCTCCGCAAAGGTCTTGTCCACATACTGTTTTGTGTCGGGGTCCAGAAAGCGGAAGGTCGCCTCGCTGATGGCGGCGATGCCCCCCACGATGCCGCTCTTTATCCCCTTCTCGCGGCAGAAGGCTGCCAGTTCCGCAGAAATCTCGCAGCGGGTGGCGATGCTCAGTATATACTTGCCGTCGCCTTTTTCTACATATTTATACATAGGCCTATTCTACTATTGTGCACCAACCGTATTTGTCCTCTGCGCGCCCGTACTGGATGTCGCGCAGCTGCTTGTAGAGCTCCTTGCTCACCGGGCCCGGCTCCTTGCCGTACTCCACATACTCCTTGGTGTCCAGGTCGTAGATGGAGCCGATGGGGGCGATGACCGCCGCAGTGCCGCACGCGCCCGCCTCGGAGAAGGTCTTGAGCTCCTCCACGGGGATTCTGCGCTGCTCTATCTTGAGTCCCATATCCTCCGCCAGAGTCCTGAGGCTCTTGTTGGTGATGGAGGGGAGCACCGACTGCGACAGCGGAGTCACATAAGTGCCGTCCTTGATGCCGAAGAAGTTGGCCGCGCCGCACTCCTCAATGTATTTGTGCTCGGCAGCGTCGAGATACATAACGTTTTCATACCCCATACGGTTGGCCTTCTCGCCCGAGAGGAGGCTGGAGGCATAGTTGCCGCCCGCCTTGATGTCGCCGGTGCCGCGCGGCGCCGCACGGTCCTGGACACGGTCGATGACCACCTTGATCATCTGCATACCCCCCTTGAAATAGGGGCCCACGGGAGAGCAGAACACTATGAAATCGGTCTCGGGGCAGGCGTGCACGCCGAGTGCCACGCGGGAGCCGTATATCATCGGACGCAGATAGAGCGACGCCCCGCTCTCGTAGGGGGGCACATAATCTATGTTCTCCTTGACCAGCCGCACGCAGGCCTCCACAAAGGTCTCCACCGGCAGCGGGGTCATGCAAAGCTTCTTTGCCGACGACTGCAGGCGCAGCGCGTTCTCGTCTGCGCGGAACAGGCGCACCTTGCCGTCCACGCCGCGGAAGGCCTTGAGTCCCTCGAACGCCTCCACGCCGTAGTGCAGGCACACCGTGGACATATGCATATGGATGTATTCGTCTTCAGTAACAGTCAGCGGGCTCCACTGTTTGCCGTCGAAAGAGCACCTGACGTTGGCGCGGGTCTTGACATACCCGAAGCCGATATGGTTCCAGTCTATATTTGCTGCCATAGTTTTAAATTGTTAGCGAATAATTTGCAGGGGGCAAATGTAGCAAGATTAGAGAGCCGTTGTAACCTCCGTCACGCTTTTTTTATCCGCACGGCTTTCACAAAGTGCGACATAAGGTAGCCGATGGCCGCCACGGAGACGAAAACCGCCACTATATCAGCCGCCTGCATATCTACCGGATAGTAAGTTATTATAAAGTTGCCCGGCATCTTCACGATGTGCAGCCACTGCTGCAGCAGACACACCGCAACCCCCAGCACTATGCCGGCGGCGGTGCCCAGCAGAGAAATCATCCACCCCTCGGTGGTGAAAATACGGTTGATGGTGCGCGTGTCGGCGCCAAACGAGCGCAGAATCTCTATGTCCCCCTGCTTCTCGATTATCAGCATCGAGAGGGAGCCGAACACGTTGCAGGAGATTATCAGCACCACAAAAATCAGAATCAGATAGATGGCCAGCTTCTCGTAGGTCATCATCTTGTACATCGACTCGTTCTGCTGATACTTGTTGCGCACGTCGAAGCCGCTGCCGAAGAGCGACTCCACCTGGCGCTGGAAGGCCCCCGAGACGGTGCCGCCCGCCGCCAATCGGCTGCCGTCCACCCTGATTTCCAGCAGGGAGACCTCGCCGGTGCGCTCCAGAACGTCGCGCAGCGTCTCTATGGGCATATACACATACTGGGCGTCGAAACTCTTCTCCAGCGAGATGACCCCGGAGGGGAACAGCCTGGCGCGGCGCAGCGCCCCCATCGGGTCGGCGGCGGAAAAGTGCGCCGTGCGGGAGGGGAAATAGAGCTCTATCGGGGTCAGGAAGCTCAGGTTGAGCCGCAGATCCTGCGCAATGGAGCTGCCCAGCACCATCTGGGCCACCTCCCCGTCGTGCAGAGAAAAGCTCCCCTGCGCCACATATTTCTTGAGGCCTGTGACCTCCTGGTAGGTGGAGTCCACGCCGCGGGCCGTCACAATGGCCTCCCGCTCTCCGTAGCGGATGAATACGGTCTCCTCCAGCACCTCGCTCACCGCGATGACACCGGGCATTTCACGCAGGGCGTCCACGGAGGCCTGATCGGGGGTGAACACCTTGTCGCCCGAGGGGCGGACCACAAGATCGGGAGTGTAGCTCTCCACCATCGACTTGAGCAGATTGTCAAAGCCGTTGTAGATGGAGAGGATTATCACAAGCGCCGCACACCCCACGGCGATGCCCGCCGCAGAGATGATGGATATTATGTTTATCACATTGTGCGACTTCTTGGCAAAGAGGTATCTGCCCGCTATGAAAAAAACAGGATTCAAGGACCCCCCGACCTATTTTTTAAGAAGTTCTTCTATATGCTCCACATAGTCCAGACTGTCGTCGAGGAAGAACTGCAGCTCCGGCACGATTCTGAGCTGCTTGGCGACCCTGCGCCCCAGCTCGCCGCGCAGGGCCCCGCCCATATTGCGGATGATCTCCATCACCGCCCCGCTCTTGTCGGAGGGGAAGATGCTCACATACACCTTGGCCTGCGAGAGGTCGGGGCTCATCTTGACCCCGCTCACCGAGACCAGCGCGCCGCTGAAGGCGGCCATTCCCTTGCCGCGGATAATCTCCGCCATATCCCGCTTTATTTGCGAAGCGACCTTGAGCTGCCTTGTGGTTGCGCCTTCCATAACTGTCTATTCTATGTTGATGATGAAATAATTCTTCTTGCCTTTCTGGGCCAGGATGTAGTGGCCGTTCACGATGTCCGCCTCGGTGACCATTGCTGCAGCGTCGCCCACCTTGTCCTTGTTGATGGAGATGCCGCCGGCTGCGACCATCTTGCGCGCCTCTCCCTTGCTGGGGAGGATTGCAGTCTTCACGGCCAGCAGGTCCACTATGTTGCAGGGGAGTTCGCTCTTGGCCAGCGAGAACGAGGGCACGTCGCCGAACACCGCCAGGAAGGTGCGCTCGTCAAGGGCGCGGAGTGCCGCGGAGTCGCCGCCGAAGAGCATCTGCGAAGCCGCAACGGCGTTTTCGTATGCCTTCTGACCGTGCACCATCACGGTGATTTCGCGCGCCAGGCTCTTCTGCAGGGCGCGGCGGCCGGGATCCTCTCTCTGCTCCGCTATGAGAGCCTCGATTTCCTCGCGGGAGAGCATCGTGAATATCTTGATGTAGCGCTCCGCATCCTCGTCGGAGACATTCATCCAGAACTGGTAGAACTCGTAGGGGGATGTGCGCTCCGCGTCGAGCCAGATGTTGCCCTTCTCGGTCTTGCCGAACTTGGTGCCGTCAGCCTTGCGTATCAGCGGGCAGGTGAGGGCGAACGCCTCGCCGCCGTCCATACGGCGGATGAGCTCGGTGCCGGTGGTGATGTTGCCCCACTGGTCGCTGCCGCCCAGCTGCAGCACGCAGCCGCGGTTTTTCCAGAGCCAGTAGAAGTCATAGCCCTGCATCAGCTGGTAGCTGAATTCGGTGAAGGACATTCCCTCGCTGGAGTCGCGCGAAAGGCGCTTCTTCACCGAGTCCTTGGCCATCATATAATTGACGGTGATATGCTTGCCGATGTCGCGGATAAAATTGATGAAGGTGTAATCCTTCATCCAGTCGTAGTTGTTCACCAGCTCCGCGCGGTTGGGAGCGTCCGAGTCAAAGTCCAGAAAGCGGGAGAGCTGCGCCTTGATGCAGGCCACGTTGTGGTTGAGAGTCTCCTCGTCCAGCAGATTGCGCTCCGCCGACTTCATCGAGGGGTCGCCTATCATACCCGTGGCGCCGCCCACCAGGGCGAAGGGCTTGTGTCCGCAGTTCTGGAAGTGCTTGAGTATCATCACGCTCACCAGATGGCCGATATGCAGCGAGTCCGCGGTGGGGTCGATGCCCACGTAGGCGGCCTGCGGCCCTTCCATAAGTTTCTCTTCTGTCCCGGGCATAATGTCCTGGATCATACCTCTCCACTTGAGTTCTTCAACAAAATTTTTCATCGGATGAATAAATGCTTCTGTCTGTTTGGTTGTAATTTGCAAATGTACGGCTCTCTTCGGACAAATACAAGTGGCGCCCCGCAAGGTCGGGTTAGCAGGGAGATCTATCGGGGGGCCTCCCGAGTCTATCTCCCGGGGACAACCTATCGCGGGCGGATGAGCTTGTATTCGGGCACGAGGGTCTTCATTATGACCCAGGCCAGCAGGTAGGCCACGCCGCAGAAGCAGAAGACCACAAAGTAGCCCGCGGGCTTGCCGCAGAAGCCGATGAAGCGGAACGCCTCGCCCGCCGATTCGGCGTAGGTGAAGAGGTTGCCCGCCACCTTCTGCACGATCATAGAGCCGAGTCCGCCCGCCATAGTGCCGATGCCGGTGATGGTGGCCACGGCGCTCTTGGGGAACATATCGCTCACTGTGGAATAGAGGTTGGCGCTCCAGGCCTGGTGCCCGGCGGCGGCGATGCCGATGAGCACGGCGGGCCACCAGGGGTTATTGAAATGGACCCCGAGCGGCTGCGCAAACAGGGCGGCGAGGGGGGCGAAGGCGAATATCAGCATCGCCAGCATCCGCCCTTTGTAGGGGTTCATCCCCCGCTTCTCCACGAATATCTTGGGCAGGTAGCCTCCGAAGATGGAGACCACGGTGACTATCAGATAGAGGGTGAAAATCAGCGCCTGGCCGCGCGGGCTGGTCACCGGCGCGTTGAACTGGTTGCTGAAATACGACGGCGCCCAGAACAGGAAGAACCACCACACGCCGTCGGTGAGGAACTTGCCCACCGCAAACGACCAGGTCTGGCGGTGGCGGAAGCACTCCAAGTAGCTCATCCGCTCCTGCGGCCCGTCTGCGGCAGGGCTCCCGGCCCCCGCGGCATCCTGACGCGCAGCGGCCCCGGCAGCCCCCGAGACAGCCCCCGCAGCGCCCGAGTCAGTCCCGGCAGCGGCTCCGGCACCCGCAGCAGCTCCGGCGTCACCGGCCTCCTCGGCCAACTCGTCCTGGCGGATATATGCCAGCTCGGCGCTGTTCACGCGGCGGCTGTCCTGCGGCTTGTCGTACATAAAGTTCCAGAAGAACATCCACACGAAGCCCAGCCCGCCGATTATAACAAATGCCCACTCCCAGCCCAGCTTGAGGGCCAGCGACGGGATTATCAGCGGCGCGGCAAGGGCCCCCACCGACGCGCCGGCATTGAAGATGGCGGTGGCAAAGGCGCGGTCCTTCTTGGGGAAGTATTCCGCGGTGACCTTGATGGCGGCGGGGAAGTTGCCCGCCTCGCCGAGGGCCAGAATGCCGCGGCACAGCAGAAACAGATACACCGACGTGGTGGACACGGCCAGCGCCGCCCGGCTGCCGACCTGCAGCGCGCGCATCGCCGCCACGCTGTCCAGTCCCACGATGCCGGCGGTGGCCCAGCCGCAGAGGGCGTGCAGGCAGGCGCCCAGCGACCACACCCCGATGGCGGTCAGATACCCCTTCCTGGTCCCCATCCAGTCCACGAACTTGCCGGCGAAGAGGCTGCAGAGGGCGTAGAAAAAGGAGAAGAAGCTGGTCACGGTGCCGTAATTGGCATCGCTCCAGTGGAACTGGGGCTTTATGAACTCTTCGTATGTGAGGGAGAGCACCTGCCGGTCGAGATAATTGACGGTGGTCGCCACAAAAAGCAGCGAGCATATCCACCAGCGCCAGGAGCTCATAAGTTTCTGCTGGGTGCTCATAATCTAGAAGTTGAAATAGTTTTTGGCGTTGCGATAGCTTATGTCGGCGGCCATAGCGCCGATGCACTCCATCTCCGTGGCGGGGAGCTTGCCCTGCTCGATGTCGGAACCCAGGATGTCGCAAAGTATGCGGCGGAAGTATTCGTGGCGGGGATAGCTGATGAAACTGCGCGAATCGGTGAGCATCCCCACAAAGCGGCTCAGCAGACCCAGATTGGAGAGGTCGTCTATCTGACGGCGGATTCCGCTCTCGTGGTCGAGGAACCACCAGGCGCTGCCGAACTGCATCTTGCCGGGGACGCTGCCGTCGTTGAAGGTGTACGCGAGGGCCGTCATCACGGCGTTGTCCTTGGGGTTGAGGGCGTAGAGAATGGTCTTGGCCAGCGCCCCATCGCGCTCGAGGCGGTCCAGGAAGCGGTGCCCTGCGGCGGCCACCGGCAGGTCGTGGATGGCATCGTAGCCCGTGTCGGGGCCGGCGGCGGCAAACATCCGGGAGTTGTTGTTGCGGATGGCCCCGACGTGATACTGCTGAGTCCAGCCCGACGCGGCGTCCATCACCCCCTGGTCGAACAGGAAGGCGCTGCGCCACACGGCAATCTCCCGCGGCTCGGGGGCCTGCCCCTGCATCACCTTGGCAAAGATGCGCTCGACCTCCTGCGCGGTGTAATCCTCTGCATAGAAGGTGTCCAGGCCGTGGTCGGAGAGGCGGCAGCCGCACTGCTCAAAGCTGTCGTGACGCCTCTGCAGCGCCTCGCGGAGGGCGGCGTAAGAGCCGATTTCCACATCCGCGGCCGCGCCGAGCCTCTGCAGATACGCCCTGAAGGCGGCGGGGTCCTCAATGGCCATAGCCTTGTCGGGGCGCCAGGTGGGGAGCACCTTGGTCCCGAAGGGGCGGGCGGCAATCTCCCTGTGATAGCGCAGGTCGTCGGCGGGGTCGTCGGTGGTGCAGAGCGCCTCCACATTAAAGCGGCGGATTATCGCCTGCGGGCGGAAGTCCTCCCCCGCGAGGGCGGCGTTGCACTCCTCGTAAATCTCCCGCGCGGTATCCGGTTTGAGCAGCGCGTCTATGCCGAACACCCGCTTCAGCTCCAGGTGAGTCCAGTGGTAGAGGGGGTTGCGCATAGTGCAGGGGACCGTCTCGGCCCACTTCTGAAACACCTCCCACGAACTCTTGCCGCCGCCGGTTATATACTCCTCGCCGACCCCCGCGCCGCGCATCGCACGCCACTTGTAGTGGTCGCCGGCGTGGCCGTCTATTATCCACAGGGCGGTTATGTCCCTGAAGGGGCGGTTCTCCGCAATCTGGCGCGGGTCCAGATGGCAGTGATAGTCGATTATCGGCAGATGCTCGGCATAGCCGTGATAGAGCCTGCGGGCGGCATCGCTCTGCAGCATGAAATCTTCGTGGATAAAACTCATATTCGGGGGCGGGGATTTTTTAAAAGCTGTCTTGAAAGGTATTAGGGGGCGCCTCCGCTTAGATGGAGAATGCGTCAAAGCCGCCGTCCACCACGCAGATGGTGCCGGTCACCGCCTTGGAGGCATCGGATGCCAGATAGTGGAGGGTACCCACCAGCTCCTCGGGCTCCAGAAAGCGTCCGATGGGGGTGTGGGCCAGAATCGTGTGCGAGCGGGGGGTCAGCGAGCCGTCCTCGTTGGTGAGCAGCGAGCGGTTCTGGTTGGTGAGCAGGAAGCCGGGGGCGATGGCGTTGACCCTCAGCCCCTCGCCGAACTTCTGCGCCAGCTCTGCGCTGAGCCACTTGGTCCAGTTGGCCACAGCCGCCTTGGCCACGCCGTAGCCCGCCACGCGGGTCAGGGGGCGCAGCGCCGATTCGGAGGCGAAGTTGATGATGGAGCCCTTGCCGCAATCTGCCATAGCGCGGGCAAACACCATCGTGGGGATTATTGTGCCGAAGAGGTTGAGGTCGGTGACGGCCTTCACCGCGTCCACATTCAGGTCAAAGATGTTCTTGTCCGGGGGGACGGTGGCCGATGCCATATTGCCGCCGGCGGCGTTGAGCAGCACGTCGATTTTGCCGTAGCTCTGCAGTATCCGCTCCAGATTCCCTTCCAGCACCTCCTTGTCCATCACGTTGGTGGCCAGGAACATAGCGCTGCCGCCAGAGAGCTCTATCTCGGCCACCAGCGACTCGCCTTTCTCACGGGCACGTTCCAGATCCAGCAGCACCACGCGGGCGCCCTGCTCTGCGAAATATTTTACAATGGTGGCCCCCAGCACGCCGCACGCGCCGGTCATCACAACCACCTTTCCGTTGACATCAAAAAGGTTCTGCATATCGTCTGTTGTTTTTAAAATCGGTTTTTGAATCCCGTAAAGTTAACAAAAATCCGCCACGGTGATGCGCTCCGGGGCAAAGCAAAGGCGGGCGCCGCAACCGGCACCCGCCTTTGAAACTGTGGCTCCGCCCCAACCCTAAATCCCTTCCCCAGGGAAGGGACTTGCTCCACGGCACTTCGTGCCTCTAAACTCT
>CAZIUO010000001.1:0-15357 GCA_964542575.1 uncultured Muribaculaceae bacterium | reverse complement strand
CTCTAAACTCTAAACTCTAAACTCCTGCAAATGCCCTCTTCAAGGCCTCGCAGCTCCGCCAGGCTCCGCAGGCGGCCGTAGCAGGAGTAGCCGGGATTGGACTTGCGCCCAAGGTCGTCGCACATCTGATGGCCGTGGTCGGGACGCACCGGGAGGCTCACGCCGCGCCGCTGCTCCACCTCCAGGAGGGTGCGCATCATCGCGTACATATCCACGTCGCCCTCCAGCAGGTTGGCCTCGTAGAAGTTGCCGAGAGCATCGCGCTTTGTGGTGCGCAGATGCACAAAGCCGACCCTGTCGCCAAACTCGCGCATCATTGCCGGGCAGTCGTTGTCTGCCCTGACCCCGAAGGAGCCCGTGCAGAGGCACAGCCCGTTGGAGGGGTTGGGCACCGCCGCCACCAGGTCGCGGAAATCCTGCGCGGTGGAGAGGATTCTGGGCAGCCCCAGAATCGGGAAGGGAGGGTCGTCGGGGTGGATGACCATCACGCTGCCGCACTCGTCGGCCACGGGGCAGATCTCCTTGAGGAAGAATATCAGATTCTCCCGCAGGGTCTGCGCGCTGACATTGTCGTAGCGCCTGAGCGCCTCGCGGAACTGCTCCAGGGTGAAGCTCTCCTCGCTGCCCGGCAGCCCCGCTATCATATTGCGGGTGATGAGGGTCTTCTCCGCGTCGCTCATTGCGTCGTAGCGCTCGCGGGCGCGGCGCACCTCATCGGCGCTATAGTCGGCCTCGGCCCCCTTGCGCCCCAGAATGAAGAGGTCAAACGCCATAAAGGCCGCCTTCTCAAAGCGGAGAGCCCGGCTGCCGTCGCTCATCGGGAAGGAGAGGTCGGTCCTGGTCCAGTCCAGCACCGGCATAAAGTTGTATGTGATGCAGCGGATGCCGCACTGCGCCAGATTGCGGATGCTCTGCTTGTAATTCTCTATGTAGCGCAGATAGTCCCCCTCGCGGGTCTTGATGTGCTCGTGCACGGGGACGCTCTCCACCACGCTCCAACGCAGCCCGGCGTCGGCAATCATCTTCTGCCGCGCGGCAATCTCCTCCACGCTCCACACCTCGCCGTTGGGGATGTGGTGCAGCGCGTGCACTATATCGGTGGCTCCCGCCTGGCGTATGTTGCTCAGGCTCACCGGGTCGCCGGGGCCATACCAGCGCCAGCTCTGTGTCATCCGAATCATTTCCTGACCTCCTTGATTATGTCCAGACATTTGCGGCACCGCTGCTCTATCGCAGCCCAGTCGCCGCTCTTGATTTCTGCCTTGGGAAAGAGGTTGCCCCCCATCCCCACGCAGGTCGCCCCTGCGGCAAACCAGCCGCGGAGGTTATCCTCCTCGGGCTTGACGCCGCCGGTGACCAGAATCCTGCTCCAGGGCATCGGCGCCAGCAGCCCCTTGACAAACGCGGGGCCAAGCACGTCGGCGGGGAACACCTTGCAGACCTCGCAGCCCGCCTCCTGGGCGTTGCCCACCTCGGTGACGCTGCCGCACCCGGGGATGTAGGGGACCTGACGGCGGTTGCAAACCCGCGCCACCTCCGCATTGAACAGCGGCGACACCACAAACGAGGCCCCGCTCTGCATATACAGCACCGCGGTGGGTGCGTCCACCACAGAGCCGACCCCGAGTATCATATCGGGCAGGTTCTCTGCGGCGAACTTGGCCAGGCCGCAGAAGACCTCGTGGGCAAAGTCGCCCCGGTTGGTGAATTCAAACACTCTGATGCCCCCCTTGTAGCACGCGCAGAGCACGTTTTGGGCATCTTCCAGAGAGGCGCTGTAGAACACCGGCACAAGCCCTGTGGCCGCCGCCTCCCCTATTACCTTCAACTTATCGAATCTTGCCATAAATCTGATTTATCTTGATACGCGGCCCGACTTGTCGCCCCCCATCAAAGTCTCCACCTCGGAGACTGAGACGCGGTTGTAGTCCCCCTCTATCGTGTGCTTGAGGCACGATGCCGCCACCGCAAACTCCAGCGCCTCGCGGTCGCTGCCATAGCGGTTGAGGCCGTAGATGAGTCCGGCGGCAAAGGAGTCGCCGCCCCCGACGCGGTCCACTATGTGGGTGATGTCATACTCCTGCGAGATGAGCAGGTCTCCGCCGTTGTAGAGGACCGCCGACCAGCGGTTGTGGTCGGCGCTGAGGCTCTTGCGCTGGGTGATTGCCACCTTCTGCGCGCGGGGGAAACGCTCCGTCAGGGCGCGCCCCACCTGGGCGTAGCGGGCGCTGTCAAGAGTGCCGCCGGCGGCGTCGCACCCCTCCGCGGAGATTCCGAACACCTTCTCGGCATCCTCTTCGTTGCCGATTATCACGTCGCAATGCTCCACCAGCGCGGGCATCACCTCGGAGGCCGTCTTGCCGTATTTCCAGAGCTTCTTGCGGTAGTTGAGGTCGCAGGAGACCTTGAGCCCCATCTTGGATGCCGCCTCCAGCGCCTCCAGAGTGACGTCGGCCGCCCCCTGGCTGATGGCGGGGGTTATGCCGGTCCAGTGGAACCAGTCGGCCCCCTTGAACACACTCTCCCAGTCTATCATTCCGGGCCTGATCTCGGAAATCGCCGAGTGGGCGCGGTCGTAAATTACTTTGCTGGGACGGCACACCGCCCCTTTCTCTATGTAGTAGATGCCCAGACGGTCGCCGCAGCGCAGGCAGCCGTCCACATTCACGCCGAGGCCGCGCAGCTCCGCCAGGCAGGCGTCTGCAATGTCGTTCTGCGGCAGGGCCGACACAAAGCGGGCGTCCTGCCCGAATGCGGCCAGCGACACCGCCACATTGGCCTCGCCGCCCCCGAAGGTGGCCTCAAAGCCGTGTGCCTGCGAAAAACGCAGGTGGCCGGGGGTGGCCAGCCGCAGCATTATCTCCCCGAAAGTGACTATTCTTGCCATCGCGTTCTCTCCCATCCCTACTCTGCCGCAGGGCACTCCATAACCACGCGCAGGCCGTCGTAGGCAAACATTCGGGTGTAGTTGCCCGAGCCGCGGTATGAATTGCGGCACATCGTGGGGCCGTAGTTCCAGCTGCCGCCGCGCAGCATATGGAATTCGCGCTTGCGCTCGCTCTTGAGCATCTTCTGCGAATACTGGGGCTCGGTGCCGTCGTAGTTGAGCAGCTTGTCGCTGCACCACTCCGACACGTTGCCGCTCATATCGTAGATGCCCAGCTCGTTGGGAGCCTTGGTAGCCACGGGATGCGGCTTCTCCTCGGAGTTGACGGCGGTCCAGGCCACCTCGTCGATATTGTTGCTGCCGGAATACTTATAGCCCTTGCTCTTGCTGCCGCCGCGCGCCGCATATTCCCACTCGGCCTCGGTGGGCAGGCGGAACTTCTTGCCGGTGAGGGCGGTGAGGCTGTCTGCAAAATCGTTGCAGTCCTGCCAGCTGATTTTGTTCACGGGGCATTCGGGCCAGGGGGTGTGAGAGGGGTTGGAGCCCATCACAGCCTCCCAGAGGGCCTGGGTTACCTCTGTCTGGCCGATGTAGTAGTCGCCCACGGTGACCTCGTGTGCCGGCTTCTCGTCGTCTCTGGCTTCAGTGCCCTGCTCTGCGGTGGCGCCCATAGTGAAGGTGCCCCCGGCTACCTTGACCATCTTGAAGCTGACTCCCTTGACGGTGACAGTTTCGGTGTCGGCCTCCACGGCCTGAGCCTTGTCGGCGGTCTGAGAGGCCCCCTTGGAGCCGCCTTTGCAGGAAACAAGCGCGGGCATCAGCGCCAGAAGCGCCCCCGCAAGTGCCATACGGCAAACATTCATTGTTTTCATAAACTTTTATATTTTTATATAAAACTATCAGATTCAGGCGATATCCTGCAGCCTTGCAAGCACCTCGTCCACAATATCTTGCGGGGCGCCTTCCAGCACATCCAGGGCAAACGCCATCACCTGCAGGCGGCGCGCCTCGGGGAGGCCGATGCCGCGGCTGCGCAGATAAAAGAGCGCCTCCGGATCTATCTTGCTGAATGTGGCGCCGTGGCTGCACTTGACGTCGTCGGCATAAATCTCCAGCTGCGGCAGGCTCTGCGCGTGGCAGCCGTCCCCCAGCAGCAGGTTGTGGTTCTCCTGATAGGCCTCGGTGCCTATGCAGTCCTGCGGCACCTTGATGAGGCCGTAGAATCGGGTGCGGGCCTCTCCGGCCAGGATTCCCTTGAACATCTGGCGGCTGCTGCAGCGGGGCAGGTTGTGCACCAGATTCACGTCGATGTCCACTTTGGCGCTGCCGGCGGCAATGTAGAGCCCGCCGATGCGGCAGCTGCCCCCCTCGCCCTCAAACGAGAGGGCGATGTTGCATTTGACGGCATCTTCAGCCCCGGGCAGCACCACAAACAGCAGCGAGAGCGAAGCCTCCGCCCCCACCGTTATCTCCCAGCTGCGCACGCCGCTCTCGCGGAGCACTATGACGTCGCTGCGGGAAGTGTTGCAAGGGATGTCAATTCTCTCCATTTGCCTCTTTTATGATCCAGTCGTAGCCCCGCTCCTCTATCTCCAGCGCCAGCTCCTTGCCGGCGGTCTTGATTATGCGGCCGTCGTAGAGCACGTGTATCACGTCGGGCACTATGTAGCTGAGCAGCCGCTGGTAGTGGGTTATCACTATGAAAGAGTTTTCGGGGGTGCGCAGGCTGTTGACCCCCTCCCCCACTATGCGCAGGGCATCCACGTCCAGGCCCGAGTCGGTCTCGTCCAGAATGGCCAGACGCGGCTCCAGAAGGGCCATCTGCAGTATCTCGTTGCGCTTTTTCTCTCCGCCGGAGAAGCCCACGTTGACCCCGCGCGAGAGAAAGCTGCGGTCCATATTGACCACCGGCAGCTTGCTGCCCAAAAGCTTGATGAACTCTGCCGAGGAGAGTTCGGGCAGCCCCTGGGCGCGGCGCTTGGCCGCCAGGGCGCTCTTGAGCATCATTGTGTTGGAGACTCCGGGAATTTCCACAGGATACTGGAATCCCAGGAAAAGCCCCTTCCAGGAGCGCTCCTCGGGGGTGAGAGAGAGCAGCGACTCGCCGTCGAGCAGAGCGTCGCCCTCAGTCACGGTGTAGCCGGGCTTGCCGGCCAGCACGCCGCTCAGGGTGCTCTTGCCGGCGCCGTTGGGCCCCATTATGGCGTGGACCTCGCCGGGCCCCACCCGGAGGTTGATTCCTTTGAGTATTTCCCGCTCCCCGGCCAGTGCGTGGAGATTATTTATCTGCAACATTGTCTTGAGTATTAAGTTGTTTGCGCCACTGCGCCAGCCCCATTGCGGCCAGCACCAGATATATGGCGCTCACGGCCGGCATAAACACCAAACCGGACGTAAGGTACAAAATTATCTGCGCAATATCCACCGCGAGCCACACAATCCAGCACTCCAGCCTCTTCTGGGCCGAGAGGAACTGCGCGCAGAGTATCATCACCGCCACGGTCGCGTCCAGATAGGGGCTGCGGGCTGCGGGGAACACTCCGGGCCACCAGGAGTCCAGATTTCCGAGCACAAAGCCCCACAGAACCACCGCCGCTGCAATTGCCAGCAGCAGGGCGCCCCTCTGGCGCCACTTCATCAGCGTCACCTTGAGCTGCTTGTTGACATTCTCCTCCCCCACCTTGGGGTGAGTCCAGCGCCAGTGCCCCATCGCGTTAATGAAGAGCGACACCGGCTGCAGCAGCATGCTGGCGTAGAGGTTCTTGTTCCAGAAGAGCATAAACAGCAGAATGTTGTATGCATATCCCACCCAAAAGTTGGCCACCGAGGCCCGCCCGGCCAGAAACACGCACAGCAGCCCGCAGAGGGTGCTTATCACCTCCAGCAGGGAGACATTGGCGTCGGCCACGGCAAAAGTTATGTTGTATAAAAAGTCCATCCTATCCTACGCTCCCCTCCAGACTCACTCCAAGCAGGCGGCGCGCCTCTATTGCGAACTCCATCGGGAGCCGCTGCAGCACGTCGGAGGCGTATCCCCCCACAATCAGGGCCACGGCATCCTCTTCGCTGATGCCCCGCTGACGCAGGTAAAAGAGCTGGTCGTCGCTGATCTTGGAGGTGGTGGCCTCGTGCTCCAGCACCGCGTCGGGGGCTGCGCACTCAATCACGGGGAACGTGTGCGCCCCGCAGCGGCTGCCTATGAGCAGCGAGTCGCACTGCGAGTGGTTGCGCACCCCTTTGGCCCCGCGGGCCACCTTCACCAGGCCGCGGTAGCTGTTCTGGCTTGCGCCGGCGCTGATGCCCTTGCTCACAATGCGGCTGGTGGTATTGCTGCCGATGTGCACCATCTTGGTGCCGGTGTCGGCCTGCTGAAAGTTGTTTGTGAGCGCCACCGAGTAGAACTCCGAGAGACTGCCGTCCCCCTTGAGAATGGTGCTCGGGTATTTCCAGGTTATGGCGCTGCCCGTCTCGACCTGGGTCCAGAACAGCCGGCTGCGCTCTCCGCGGCAGAGGCCGCGCTTTGTCACGAAGTTGAAGATGCCTCCCTTGCCCTCCTTGTCGCCGGGGTACCAGTTCTGCACGGTGGAGTAGCGCACTTCAGCATCCTTCTCCACGATTATCTCCACAATTGCCGCGTGCAGCTGGTTCTCGTCGCGCATCGGGGCGGTGCAGCCCTCCAGATAGCTCAGGTAAGAGCCCTCGTCGGCCACAATCAGCGTCCGCTCAAACTGGCCCGTGCCCCGGGCGTTGATGCGGAAGTAGCTGGATAGCTCCATAGGGCAGCGCACCCCCTTGGGGATGTAGCAGAACGACCCGTCGCTGAACACGGCGCTGTTGAGGGCGGCGAAATAGTTGTCTGACGGGGGCACCACCTTTGCCAGGTACTTGCGCACCAGGTCGGGATGCTCCGCCACCGCCTCGGATATGGGGCAGAAGATTATGCCGTTGTCGCGCAGGGTCTTCTGGAAGGTGGTCTTCACCGACACCGAGTCGAACACGGCATCCACCGCCACGCCCGAGAGCATATCGCGCTCGTGCAGCGGAATCCCCAGCTTGTCAAAGGTCTTGACCAGCTCGGGGTCGACCTCCTCGCGGGCCTTGGCCTGCTTGGGGGCGGCAAAATAGATGATATCCTGGAAGTCTATCGGGGGGATGTCAAGATGGGCCCAGGAGGGCATCTCCATCTTCTGCCACTTGTGCAGGGCGTCCAGTCTGAACTCCAGCAGCCAGTCGGGCTCCCCCTTGCGGCGGGAGAGCTGCGTCACTATCTCATCGTTGAGCCCTTTGGGGAAGAACTCCTGCTCGATGTCGGTGGTGAACCCCTCCGAATACTCGGATGAGAGACGCTTGAGTATATCTTCATTTTCTGCCATAAGAAGGGCAAAGTTAATATTTATGAGTATTTTTGCCAGAAAGTTTATCAATATCGGATATGGCAGAAAATCAGACCGCACAACGCACGGAATTCTCCCAGATGGGCCACCGCGAGGCCGCAAAGCGCCTTTTCGAGGGCACCGGATATGTCAACAGCAGCAAAGTCAAGGTCAAGGAGGGCATCATCTGCAGCAAGATGATGATGCAGGGGGTCGACTTCGACCTCGTGTACAACCCCCTCAAGCACCTGGGCTACAAGGCCGTGCTCAATGTCGTGGGGGAGATTTACGCCGCATTCTACCGCCCTGACGCCCTCAGCGTGTCGCTGGGCATATCGTCCCACTTCTGCTATGAGGACATCGCCGAGCTCTGGAGCGGAGTGGTGGCGGCCTGCAAGGAGCACTCGGTGGCCACTCTGCACCTGGACCTCTTCCCCTCGCTCAACGGCCTGCAGATAAGCCTGAGCCTCACCGGATGCCGCCCTGCCGATGTCGAGAGCAAAATCAAGAGCCCCGCAAGCATGGACCTCATCTGCCTGAGCGGCAATGTGGGGGCGGCCTATATGGGCCAGCACGTGCTGGAGCGGGAAAAGAGCGTGTTCCTGGCCGCAGGCGAGGCCAACGCCAAGCAGCCCGACCTCTCAAAGTACAAATACCTGCTCTCGCAGTATCTCTGCCCGGAAATTGCCGCCGACACGGTGGAGAACTTCACCAAAGGGGGCTTCTACCCCACTGCCGGCGTGTTTGACAGCCGCGGCCTGTCGGAGGCCGTCAACAGCCTGTGCGAGCAGACCGGCCTCGGGGCCAAGATTTATCTGGACCGCCTGCCGATTGCCTCGGAGACCTTTGAGATGGCCAATGAAATCCACATCGACGCGGTGACTGCGGCCACCAGCGGCGGCGAGGACTACCGCCTGATATACACCCTCCCCATCGACCAGTTCGAGTCGTTCCACAAGGAGATGCAGAATTTCGACGTAATCGGCCACCTCTGCCAGCAGGACGTGGGGGCGGTGATGGTGACTCCCGACGGAGCCGAACTCCCCATCAAGGAGATGTAGAGCGGTTTTGGGGGTTTAGATTCTGCCGTATTTTTTCAGCAGGTCATAAACGGCCTCGTTGTAGAGCTCGTCGTATTTGGCGCCGGTCTCGAATTTAAGCTGGCCGAGCTTGAGAAAAACTCCCTTGTCTATGTGGAAGCTCACCAGACGGCGGTTGGCATTTTTAGAGACTTTGCCATCTGTTGTGACCGCCGCAGAAGTCGCGGAAATCTTGGATATCGGGGCCGCGGGTTCGCTCTTTGCGGGAGAGGGCGTCTCCTTCACCGCAAGGGCGCCGCGCAGGCTGTTGCCGCCGCCGAGCGTGGCCTCTCTGAACTTGTCGAAGGGATCGTGATTCTTTGCCATATATATTTATATATTTATATTTTTATATAAATGTATTTATCTATATTTGTATAAAACCTACTTGGAGATGCGTTTCGCAAGGGTTTTTGCAACCTCAAGATACTGCTTTGTGACTTTCCCGGAGGGGTCGTAATCGTAAATGCTCTGGTTGAAAGAGCCCGCCTGGGCAATCTTTGTGGCCTTGCTGATGAGCGGCTCAATAAAGGTGTCCCCCATCTCCTCGCGGATTTTTGCGACATACATATCGCTGAGTTTGTTGTGCTCGTAGCGGGTGATAATAACGCCGGAGAGCTTGAGCTCGGGGTTGAGCCTGGGATTGGAGTGGACATCGGAAAAGAGGTTGGCCACCATCACCATTCCGGAGTATGCAAGGCCGTCGGGAGTGGCCACCATCACCAGGTGGTCGGAGGCCACGAGGGCGTTGTATGTGATCAGGCCGAGAGCCGGAGGGCAGTCTATAATAATATAATCGTATTTCTCCTTGACGGGGCGCAGAAGGTCCAGCAGAAGGTATTCGCGACCGGTGACAGCTGCGGTGTCGCGGTCAAAATTGGAGAGGGCGAGCTCGGAAGGGACAAGATCGACGTTTTTCTCCACATTCTCTATGTTGAATTTGCGCTTGTCCATAAAGGCGTCGCGGATGGTGGCCTGATGCTCGTCGGGGGCGAGGGGGCTTATCATAGTAGTGAGGTTGGCCTGCGAGTCGAGGTCCACGAAGAGGACCTTTTTGCCCTTGCGGGCCCAGGCATATCCGATGGAGACGGCGGTGGTGGTTTTGCCGACACCGCCTTTGTTGTTAGCGAAGCATACAATCTTTCCCATATATCTCTGTTTCAAATATTTGCACAAATATATATAAATTTATATTTATATCAAAATAGAATATCATAAATCTACTTTTATTTTTTTATATAAATATATACAGGCATTCGGCGCATAAAAAAGGGCCCTGCGAAACCCCCGCACGGCCCAACTCTAAACTCCCAACTCCCAACTCCTCTACACTCTACACTCCTCTAAACTCTCAACTCTACACTCTACACTATTTTAGGAACAACCCAAACACTGCGCTTCCGCTGCCGCTCATTGCAGAATAAATGGCGCCGCGCCGGTAAAAATCATTTTTAAGCTCTTCGAGAGCGGGATATTCCGCGAAGATGGGCCTTTGGAAATCATTCACGAGATTCTCGGGCCATTCGCGAGGCTCCATTTTGAGCGTTTTTGCCAGCGGGAGGGCCTTCTGGCGGGGATTTTTGGCAAAATATTCATCTACCATTTTGTAGGCCGCAGGAGTTGAAATATGTATGCCCGGGGTGGCAACCTCAACCCTGAAGCGCCCCAAGTCAAAATCAAACGGCTCCAATATCTCTCCGCGCCCGGTGGCGAGCATCGGAGTGTTGTAGATGAAAAACGGACAGTCGCTGCCCAGGGTCGCGGCGTGCGCAGCGAGGGTCGCCCGGTCAAGTCCCAGCGAAAAGATCTCGTTCAAGGCCACAAGGGTGAAGGCGGCATCGCTGCTGCCCCCGCCGAGCCCGGCACCGGTGGGTATATTTTTATATAAAAATATTTTTACATCTCCGATGCCGTACTCCCGGCGCATCAGGTCAAAAGCCTTGTAGCAGAGGTTCTTCTCCACCGGGATGTCCTCCGGAGAATTGTAGCACACCAGCTCAAAAGAGTCCGAATGCACCACCTCCAGCACATCGGAGAGTTCGTGCACCGGCACGAACAGGCTCTCGATGTCGTGGAAGCCGTCGGGGCGGCGCGGATGCACCGTCAATCCCAGGTTAATCTTGGCGTTGGGGCAGAGAATCATGGCGCGCTAGAACATATAGTCCCAGAGAGGGAGCTGCACCGGCTCGGTGCCCAGGGCCTCCACAGCCTTGGCGGAGAGGTATTTGCGGCCGATCACCACGCGGAACATATACTCGCTGAACCACTCGTCGGTAAAGGTCAGATAGCCGTCGTGGCCGGCAGAAGCGCCCCAGCTGTTCTCGAACTGCCACTTGGTGGGGACGTCGCTCTCGTCGGTGTCGCAGGCCACCAGCAGCATAGCGTGGGAAGAGCCGCTCTGACGGGTCAGAATGCGCGCCTTCTTGTCCATAGAGAGGTCCACGCCCAGCAGCGACTCATAGTCGTACTGCCCGGGGTCCATTATGCCCTCCTTGCTGTTCAGCTGCTTGGAGACGTCGCAGCTGGCATACATCGGCTCGCCCGCCTTGAGGGAGGCCAGCGCCGAGGCCTTGATCTCGTCGTTGGGCAGGTTCAGGTAAATCCAGTTGACCCCCTCGTAGGTGTTGCGGTAATTCTCTATCTCATAGAGCTTGTAATAATCGCGGGTGGGGTCGTTCATTATCATCACATAGTTCTCGGGGCCGAAGTCGGCGGGGCGGATGCTCTTCCAGAACTCGGCGGGGGTGCTGGTGAGGCTCCCGATTTTGCCGTCGCGGGTGGTGTAGCGCCAGGTGAACTCTGTGGGGGGCTCACCCAGGCAGAGGGCCAGGATGCGGTAGACATCCTGCAGAGCCTCCATCTTGAGGTTGCCCACCGCCGCCTCGCGCGCTGCAATGGCCTTCTTGCCCTTTGCGGGGGCTGCGGCGGCCTCGCGGATTTCGTAGCCCGCCTTGCGCAGGCGCTCGCAAACAAGGCTGCGCATCTGACTGGTGCTGTTGCTGTTGGCGCTCTCGGGCATCACGCTCTCGGGCACGATGCCGTATTTCTCCACTATATTATAGAAGAGGTTCCACACGCCGCCGTCGCCCACCGGAGCCTTGAAATACTCCACCACCGCACGGTCGTCGTAACCCTTGTCGGCAGAGGCGATTATATTCTCCAGAAAGAGGTTGGACTTCTCAAACATGTCCCAGAAATAGCAGTAATTGTTGCTGAAGTTGAAGCTGGCGATGTTGAATTTCTTCATCACCAGCGGGCGGAGCTGGTTGGTGCTGGTAAAGAGCCAGCAGCGGCCGCTGCTCTTCTGGTCGGTGATGCCGCTCACGTCGGCCTTATACTTGAAAAAATGGTCCACCTTGCCCGCGGCGGAGCGGGAGAGGGCGTGCCCCTTGATGTCGGAAGTGCCCGTCAGGATGTTCTGCAGCGCCACTGTGGACGCGTTGTCGCGGTCGTAGCTGTTTCTGACCTGATCCACGACCTCGGGAGTCAGGCTCTGCGCTGAGAGCACAGAGGCATAAAAAAGGGCCGCAATGGCCGTCGCTCGTTTCATATGCTGTTTCAAAAGGGTTATCTGCAACAAAATTAATATATTTGGCAATATTTATTCAAAAGCCATGTTCAGTAAAGATATCTATGTGAGCCGCCGCAAAAAGCTCCTCGAGGGCGTAGAGAGCGGCATAATGCTCTTCTTGGGCAACAACGAATCCCCCGCAAACTATCCCGACAACACATATCTGTTCCGCCAGGACAGCACATTCCTCTACTATTTCGGGCTGGACTGCCCCGGATTTGCCGCGATAATCGATGCCGAGAGCGGAGAGGAGACCATCTATGGCGACGACGTCGATATGGACGACATTATCTGGATGGGACCGCAGCAGAGCGTGGCAAGCCGCGCGGCGGAGGTCGGGGTAGGGCACAGCCGCCCCTTCGGCGACCTGGCCGCAGCGGTGGGGGAGGCCCTCGCCAAGGGGCGCAAGGTGCACTTCACCCCGCAGTACCGCTACCGCAATATGATTCTGCTCTCCGAAATGATGCACACCTCGCCGCTCAAGGTTAACGATCTCAGCAGCAAGGTTCTGACAGAGGCGGTCATCGCCCAGAGGCTCATCAAGGAGCAGTGCGAGATAGAGGAAATCGACCGCGCCTGCGACCTCGGCTACGCGATGCATTACACCGCGATGCGCCTGATGCGGCCCGGAATGGTGGAGCAGGAGGTCGTGGGAGCTATGGAGGGAGTCGTGATAAGCGGCGGATATATGGTGTCGTTCCCCACAATCCTCTCGCAGCACGGCGAGACATTGCACAACCATCTGCACGACAAGGTGCTCTCAGACGGCAAGCTGTGCGTGATTGACGCCGGCGCCGAGATTGCCAGCCACTACTGCAGCGACTTTACCCGCACCCTGCCGGTGGGGGGCAAATACACCCCCAGGCAGCGCGACATATACACCATCGTGGAGACGGGCAACAGCCTCGCCGCCGAGATGGCCCGCCCCGGCATCACCTACCGCGAGGTGCATCTGGCGGTGGCCCGCCTGATGCTGCAGGGGCTCAAGAATGTCGGCCTGGTGAAGGGCGATGTTGACGACGCAGTGAATGAGGGCGTTATGGGCCTCTTTATGCCTCACGGACTGGGGCACAATATGGGTCTGGACGTGCACGATATGGAGAATATGGGGGAGAATCTGGTGGGCTACGACCCCGACCAGAGCCGCTCGCCCCAGCTCGGGCTGGGCTCGCTGCGGATGGCCCGCAAGCTGCGCCCCGGCCACGTAATCACCGACGAACCGGGCATCTACTTCATCCCCGCCCTGATAGAGCAGCACCGCGCTGAGGGCAAGTTCAAGGATTTCGTGAACTACGACGCCCTGGAGAGCTACTATGACTTCGGCGGAATCCGCGTGGAGGACGACCTGCTGATCACCGGAAGCGGATGCCGCCGCCTGGGCAGCCGCCGCCTCCCCGCCACCGCAGACGAGGTGGAGGCCGCAATGGCGCGCTAGCGTGTGTGACAATTTGTCATAAAGGGTCCGCTGGCATCTGATTTGCCTTACCCAAGGCCGTTAACATAAATTAAACAACATTAAAATATCAGAATTATGATCAAACCATTAGCAGACAGAGTCTTGGTAGAGGCACAAGAGGCCGAGACCAAAACCGCGAGCGGCCTTTTTATTCCTGATTCGGCAAAGGAAAAGCCCCAGCAGGGTGTCATTATCGCAGTTGGAAATGGCAAGAGCGACGAACCTATGGAGCTCAAGCCGGGCGACAAGGTAATGTACGGCAAATATGCCGGCACCGAGGTTTCTTACGAAGGCAAGGATTACCTCATAATGCGTCAGAGCGACGTAATCGCAGTTATAGCTTAACCTTTTTAAACAGGAGGAACAATTATGGCAAAGGATATCAAATTCAATATCGAGGCGCGCAACCTTATGAAAGAGGGTGCTGACGCCCTTGCAGATGCAGTCAAGGTGACCCTGGGTCCCAAAGGCCGCAACGTTATCATCGACAAGAAGTTCGGTGCGCCCCACGTAACCAAGGACGGCGTCACCGTGGCCAAGGAAATCGAGCTTGAAAACCGCTTCCAGAATATGGGCGCGCAGATGGTCAAGCAGGTTGCCAGCAAAACCAACGACCAGGCCGGCGACGGCACAACCACCGCTACCGTTCTGGCACAGGCCATCATCAATGTGGGTCTGAAGAATGTCACCGCAGGCGCCAACCCTATGGACCTCAAGCGCGGCATCGACAAGGCCGTTGACGCAGTGGTGGAGAATCTGCACAAGCAGAGCGAGACCGTGGGCGACAACATCGATATGATCAAGCAGGTTGCAACCATCTCCGCCAACAACGACGAGCACATCGGCTCTCTCATCGCAGAGGCTGTGAGCAAGGTCAAGAAAGACGGCGTTATCACCGTGGAAGAGGGCAAGGGCACCGAGACCGAGGTCAAGGTCGTAGAGGGTATGCAGTTTGACCGCGGCTACATCTCGGCCTACTTCATGACCAACCCCGACAAGATGGAGGCAGTTCTGGAGAACCCCTACATCCTCATCACCGACAAGAAGATCTCCGCAATGAAAGACCTTATGCCGGTGCTCGAGCCCGTCGCACGCGAGGGCCGCGCACTGCTCATCATTGCAGAGGATGTTGACGGCGAAGCACTCACCACTCTGGTAGTGAACAAGCTGCGCGGCACCATCAAGGTGGCTGCAGTCAAGGCTCCCGGCTTTGGCGACCGCCGCAAGGAGATGCTCGAAGACATCGCAATCCTCACCGGCGGCCAGGTAATCAGCGAGGAGAGGGGCATCACCCTCGAGAACGCTACAGTTGATATGCTGGGTACCGCAGAGAAGGTCTCCATCGACAAGGACACCACCACTATCGTGGACGGCGGCGGCGACAGCGAGGCTGTAAAGCAGCGCGCAGCGCAGATCCGCAAGCAGATCGAATCCACCAACAGCGACTACGACCGCGAGAAGTTCCAGGAGCGTCTCGGCAAACTGGCCGGCGGCGTGGCAGTGCTCTATGTGGGTGCAGCCAGCGAGGTTGAGATGAAAGAGAAGAAAGACCGCGTGGAAGACGCCCTCAACGCCACCCGTGCGGCAGTCGAGGAGGGTATCGTGGCCGGCGGCGGCGTGGCTTACATCCGCGCAACCGAGGCTCTGAAGAACCTCAAGGGTGCCAACGAAGACGAGCAGACCGGCATCAACATCGTGGCCCGCGCCATCGAGGAGCCTCTGCGCACCATCGTGGCCAATGCAGGCCTCGAGGGCAGCGTGGTTGTCCAGAAGATCAAGGAGGGCAAGGGCGACTTCGGCTTCAACGCCCGCACCGAGACCTACGAGAACCTGCTCAAGGCAGGCGTCATCGACCCCACCAAGGTCAGCCGTGTGGCTCTGGAGAATGCAGCATCCGTGGCAGGTATGTTCCTGGCAACCGAGTGCGCAATTGTGGACAAGCCCGAGAAGGCTCCCGCAATGGCTCCCAACCCCAACGCAGGTATGGACGG